>JAOPYP010000402.1 GCA_025964635.1 Actinomycetes bacterium
CGGGCGCGGGAGGACCGGGCGGCCAGCCGGCCCGGACCCTGCTGGGGCAGGCCCGCGCCGCGTCCGCCGGGCCGGCCGCGGGCCCGGCCGCGGGGGCACTACCCTCGAGGAAACCGGCCGCGCCGCCCACGGCGGGACCTGGCCGGGTGACCACCCAACCATCACACAACAGTTGAGGGGCGCGCTGATGAGTGACATCAGCTGGGAACCCACTGAGGACCCTGAGGTGCCGGCCGAGGACGCCATCGAGCAGCACCAGCCCCTGCCGGGCGAGGACGACGAGGCCGAGGAGCCGGAAGACTTCGAACTGCCCGGCGAGGCGAACGAGGCCGACGTGGCCGAGCAGCACCAGGAGGTCGAGGTCGACGAGGAAGACGAGGACGCGTACCGCTGACCGGCGCGCCCCCGGATCCCGCTGACATGCCCCCTTTATGGCACCGGGGGTCACCCTCCGTTACCCCCTTCCGGGGGGACGAGCGGTCGTAGGATGGCGTGCATCGGGCGGAATTGCCGCCCGACTGACGCAAACGGAGAGTCTCGTGACAGCAACACCGCAGGCCCGTACGGCCGGTACGCGGCTGCCGAGGCAAGCCCGGCGTCGGCAGCTACTGGGTGCCGCCCAGGAAGTCTTCGTCGCACAGGGCTACCACGCGGCAGCGATGGACGAGATCGCCGAGCGGGCCGGGGTCAGCAAGCCCGTGCTCTACCAGCACTTCCCGGGCAAGCTCGACCTCTACCTGGCGTTGCTGGACGAGAGCGTCGCGGCGCTGACCGACACCATCCGCAACGCACTCGCCTCCACCACCGACAACAAGCAGCGGGTCAGCGCCACGTTCCAGGCCTTCTTCGACTTTGTGGCCAGCACCGGCGAGGCGTTCCGCCTGGTCTTCGAGTCCGATCTGCGCAACGAGCCCGCGGTGCGGGACCGGCTCGACGCGACCATGCGCGTGCACGCGGACATGATCAGCGAGTTCATCCGCGTGGACGCGGGGCTGGGCGACGACGAGGCCCACCTGCTCGGCATCGGCCTGGTCGGGATGGCGCAGATCAGCGCGACTTACTGGCTGAGTACCGACGGCGCGATCCCCAAGGACGCCGCGGAGCAGCTCATGGCCCGGCTAGCCTGGCGCGGCATCAGCGGCTGGCCCCGCACGGGCTGAGCCGTGCACCGCGACGGTTCGCCGCCGCTGTCCCTTCGAGTCCGAGCACAGGAGCGCCGTGGAAGTCAAGATCGGGATTCAGTCCATCCCGCGTGAAATCGTCGTGGAGACCAACGTCTCGGCCGAGGACCTGGAGCGTTCGCTCACCCAGGCGATGACCTCTGACGACGGCGGGCTGTTCGTGCTGCCCGACGACAAGGGCGGCAAGTTCCTCGTCCCGGCCAGCAAGATCGCCTACGTCGAGCTGACCGACGTCGAGCAGCGCCGGGTCGGTTTCCACTAGCTGAGCTGGCCGGTGAGCTGGCCAGGCCGGGCGAGGTTAGCTGGCCAGGCCGAGTGAGGCCATCCGCTGAGCGTGGGCGTCGGTGATCCGGGCCAGCATCCGGCCGATGTCGCCGAGCTGGCCGGAGGGAGCGGCGCCGGTCCCCGGGGTGCCCGCGGGGAGGGCGGCGCCGGTTTCGGCGGTGCCCGCCAGGACCGGGGTGGGTCCGGCCAGCAGGCCGGCCAGCGAGCGCCGGTCGGCGACGACCCGGTACGCCTGGGCCAGCGCCTCCCCGACCAGCCGCCGGGCCCACAGCGCGAGCCGCCCGCCCAGGTGCGGGTCCGCCGCGATGGCCGCGCGGACCCGGGCGATCACGAACTCGGCGTGCCCGGTGTCGGCCAGCACCCGGAGCACGAGCTCGCGGGTCTGCGGGTCGACCAGTTCCGCCACCGCCCGGTAGAAGTCCCCTGCGATCCCGTCCCCGACGTACGCCTTGACCAGGCCCTCCAGCCAGTCAGCCGGGGCGGTCCGGGCGTGGAACGCGTCCAGCGCCGGGGCGAACGGCAGCATCGCCTGCTCCGGCTGCGCGCCCAGCGCCGACAGCTGATCGCACAGCAGCCGGAAGTGGCCGAACTCGGCGACCGCCATCCCGGCCAGGGCGGCCCGGTCCCCGAGCGAGGGAGCGAGCGCCGCGTCCTCGGTCAGCCGGAAGTATGCGTCGAGTTCCGCGTAGGCCAGCAGGCCGAGCAGGTCAACGATCCCCTCGCGGGAAGCCTGCCCCTGCTGGCCTGGCTCGCTGTACTGGCCTGGCTCGCTGTACTGGCCTGGCTCGCGGGGCTGGAGAGGCTCGCCCGGCGCATCCTCGCGCCGCTGTGCGTCGGTCACCCGCGAAGCGTAACAACCGGGGCACCGCGAGTTGGTCGACCGGCAGGCCAGGACACATTGGTACACTGCGAGTCAGAACTTGGAAAGGAATGCGGCAACCCCCTGCCGTGTTCTTCCTAGCAGTAAGGCTCGTGGCCAGCCGGCCGCGCAAGCACGCCGGCGATGGCAGGACACGGTGTTGGCTGGACCCAACGGCGAGACCGCCAGCGCTGGGCTGGCCGGATGCCTTATTGCGCTGGCAGGCGAGGCCTGCCGGTGGAGCCGATAGCCAGGTCCGCAGTGGCAAGGACGCGCGTAATAGGGCGTGCCCAAACAGCGGGCCACTGATGGAAGCTGATTCAACTGACAACCACACTGACATCGTCCGTAGCAGAACCGCCGGCTGAGGATAACCCGGCAGCAGGTTCTCCGGACGTGACGCAAACGTTCCGTGACCTTGGCGTGGACGAGCAGATCTGTGCGGCCCTGGAGGTCGCCGGGATCACCACGCCGTTCCCCATCCAGAGCCTGGCCCTGCCCATCGGGCTGAGCGGGCACGACATCATCGGCCAGGCCCGCACCGGCACGGGCAAGACGCTCGCGTTCGGCATCCCGCTGCTGCAGCACGTGGCGGAGACGCCCGCCAGCCAGCCGTCCGCGCCCGTGTCCCTGGTCGTGGTCCCGACCCGCGAACTCGCCGGCCAGGTCGCCGAGGACCTGCGCGTGGCAGGCAGGCTCGGGGGCGCCCGGGTGGTGACCGTCTACGGCGGCCGCGCCTACGAGCCCCAGATCGACGCCCTGCGCGCCACGGTCGACATCGTGGTCGGGACCCCCGGCCGGCTGCTCGACCTGGTCCGGCAGCGGCATCTGGACCTGTCCGCGGTGCGCTCCCTCGTCCTGGACGAGGCAGACAAGATGCTGGACCTCGGGTTCCTGCCCGACGTCGAGCGGATCCTGGAGCTCACCCCGCCCTCCCGGCAGACCATGCTGTTCTCGGCCACCATGCCGGGCGACGTGGTCCAGCTGTCCCGGCGGCACCTGCGCCAGCCGCTGCACGTCCGCGGCGAGCAGAACGACGAGCCTGACCTGGTCCCGCTGACCGTGCAGCACGTGTTCCGCGCGCACCAGATGGACAAGATCGAGATGCTGGCCCGCATCCTGCAGGCCAACGGCCGCGGCCTGAGCATGGTGTTCTGCCGGACCAAGCGGTCCGCCGACCAGGTGGCCGAGGCGCTGACCACCCGCGGCTTCGCGGCCGCGGCGGTGCACGGCGACCTGGGCCAGGGCCAGCGCGAACGGGCCATGCGCGCGTTCCGCAACGGCAAGATCGACGTGCTGGTCGCCACCGACGTCGCGGCCCGCGGCCTGGACGTGGACGACGTCACGCACGTGATCAACTACGAGTGCCCCGAAGACGACAAGGCCTACCTGCACCGCACCGGGCGCACCGGCCGGGCCGGCCGGGACGGCATCGCGGTCACGTTCGTGGACTGGCGTGACATGCCCCGCTGGAAGCTCATCAACGAAGCCCTGAGCATGGGCCAGCCGGAGCCACCCGAGACCTACTCCACCTCCGAGCACCTGTTCGCCGCGCTGGACATCCCGGCGGGCGTGAAGGGCAGCCTGCCCCGCGCCGAGCGGGGACGGCTCGGCCTCCAGGCGGAAGAGCTCGAGGACGTGGGCGAGACCGGGAAGGCCCGCTCACCCCGGCGGCCCGAACGCCGTAGCGACCAGGGGCCCCGCACAGATCAGCCGCGCAAGGACCGCGTGCGCAAGCGCACCCGGTCCGGGGTGAGCGTGCGTGGCACCGAGACGGCCCAGCCGGGCCAGGCCGCTCCGGCCAAGGCGGAAGGATCCGCAGATCAGGCTCAGCCCCGCCGCCGTCGCCGCCGGTCCCGCAGCCGCAAGGGCAGCACAGCCAGCTAGCCGCTTTCATGCGGTCGTCCAGGAATAGTCAAGACTGGGTAAGGCGTATCCGGAGCATCCCTGGGTAAGCTGGCCGCCTGTGAGCACACCAAAAGCGCTGCAATTGCCCTCCGGGGTGCGGCGGCTGACCATCGAAACCGGCCGTGGTAAGTTCGCGGCGCTCGAAGCGCTCCCGCTGACCGGGGTACACGAGCGGCAGCCCGCGCTGCTCGTCCCCGGATACACGGGGAGCAAAGAGGATTTCCTGCTCATCATGCAGGCCCTGGCGGCCGCAGGCCGCCAGGTGGTCTCGATCGACATGCGCGGCCAGTTCGAAACCCCCGGCGCGGACGACGCCGCCGCCTACCAGCTGGGCGCGCTCGCCGCTGATGTGGCCATGGTCGCCGACTGGCTAAGTGAGGAACACGGCGGCTCGTCCGGCCCGGCCGGCGGGGGGGTGCACCTGCTCGGCCACTCCCTGGGCGGGCTGGTCACCCGGGAGGTCCTGCTGGCCCGGGCCGCCCGGATCAGTTCGCTCACGCTGATGAGTTCCGGCCCGGGGGCCCTGAGCGGCCCGCGGGCCCAGGTCCTGCAGGGCCTGCTGGCCGAGCTGGACGGGATAGATCCCGGGGGGCTGGCCGCGGAGGTCGAGCGCATCTGGCGGACCCGGATGGAGCCGGAGGCCGTCGCGGGGAGCGTTCCCCCGGCTATCGTCGGCTTCCTGCGCACCCGGCTGCTGAGCAGTTCCCCCACCGGGCTGCGGGCGATGGCCGAGGCCCTGCTCACCTGCCCCGACCGGACCCCGGCCCTGGCCCAGCTGGACGCGGTCCCGCTGATGGTCCTCTACGGCGAGAACGACGACGCCTGGGAACCCGCTGCCCAGGAGGACATGGCGGCCCGGCTGCGCGCCCAGCGGATCTGCATCCCGGCCGCCGCGCACTCCCCCGCGGTCGAGGCGCCGGAGACCACGGCGAGCACCCTGACCAGCTTCTGGAACGCCACCGAGTGCAGCCAGGCCCGCCCGTCCCGCACCGCCTGAGCCCGCTGGCCCCCCGTCAGTCCGCCGGGAATGGCTCCAGGCCGTCCCAGGGGCGGCGGGCCGGGGTAGCGGCCGATCCTTCCGGGCACACCGCGCGGAAGTCGCACCACCCGCAGCCCGGGCCCGGGCTGGGCGGGAACACCTCGTCCTGGCCTGCGGGCGTCAGCCCGTCACGGTAGCGCTGGTCGGCGGCCGCGCACTCGGCGGCGATGTCCTCGGCCCGGCCCAGGTGCCGGTCGAGGGTGGCCGGCGTGTGCTCCCAGGCGTGGACCGTCTCGGTGGGCAGATGATGCAGCTCCACCCGGTGACAGGGCCGCCGCAGCACCCGCCCCGCCGCGACCGCGTAGAGCGCCAGCGGCAGCGAGGACCGGGCGTCGTCGGTACTCAGCGGGCGGCGGCCGGTCTTGTAGTCCACCACGACCAGTTCCCGGCCGCCGTTGGCGGACCGCCGGTCGTCCAGCCGGTCGATCCGGCCGGAGAACGTGATCCGGTCGGTCCGGGCGCCCACCGTCCGCTCCACCCCGGCCGGCTCGTCGGCCGGGTCCAGTGCCGCGACGTACTCCTCGACCATGCCGCGGGCCCGGTCCCGCGCGCCCGCGGACTGCGCGTCGCTGGCGAACCCCTCGCTGATCCAGCCCCGTTCCAGTAACCCGCTGGCGGCGGGTACCGTCCGCTGGGCCTGCGGCAGCCGCCACCAGCCGGCTAGTGCGTTATGGACGCTGGCGCCAAGGCTGTTGTGCGCCCAGGGCGGCCCCTTGCGCGGGGCAGGCCGGTCGAGGTAGCTCATCCGGTACAGCCGCGGGCAGCTGAGCCAGGTGCTCAGCCGGGTCGGGGTGCACGCGTACAGTCGGCTGGGCATCCCGTCCAGCCCGAGCTGCTCCTCGCGGCGCATCCGGTCAGTCCGGGTCCGCGGGCAGGTGGACCGGCCCCGCGGTCACCCACGAATCGAACCGCTTCTGGGCCGCCGACACCGTAGTCTCCTCGCCGTGCCCCGGCAGGACCCGGGTCGGCCCGGGCAGGGTCAGCAGGTGCTCCCCGATGGCGCTGAGCTGCGCGGGGAAGTCGGGGTACTCGTGATGGTGCGGAACCGGGCCGCTGGCCATCACGACATCGCCCGCGAGCACCGCCTGGAGTTCCTCGCTGTAGAGGCACACCGAGCCCGGGCTGTGCCCCGGGGCGTGGATCACTTCCAGGGAGACGTCGGCGACTTCGAAGATCCCCCCGTCCTCAATGTCGATGTCCGGGTCGCCGTCCCGGTGCGCCTCCCGCCACACCAGCCGGTCCCGTGGATGCAGCGCGACCGGGGCCTCGTCGCGCGCCGCCACCGCAGGGGCGGCCGCGACGTGAGTAGCGTGCCCGTGGGTGCAGATGACGGCGAGGATCTCCCGGTCGCCGACGGCGGCCAGCACCGCCTGGTCGTCGCGGCCCGGGTCGATCACGATGACCTCCTCGTCGTCGCCCACGATCCAGGCGTTGGCTTCGGGGGCGTCCGCGTCCCCCGGTGACGCCACCCGCTCTATCCGCGCCTCCATGGCCGGCCTTCCTTCCTCATCCTTGTTTCACGAACGCCCGGACGGCGTCTGCCACCAGCTGCACCGCGATCGCGGACAGCAGCAGGCCCGAGATCCGGGTGAGCAGCTCCACGCCGCTGTCCCGCAGGACGCGCTTGACCAGGCCGCAGAATCGCATGGCGAGCCAGAGCACCACGATCACGGCGCACAGCGCGAGCCCGAACGCAGCCACCTGTGCCCCATTATGGATCCGCTGGACGAACAGCATGCTCGCAACGATGGCGCCCGGGCCGGCCAGCAGCGGGGTGCCCAGCGGAACGAACGCCACGTTGATCCGCTCGCGCTCCGCCTCCGTAGGCTCAGCCGATTTGCCGGTCAGCAGTTCGAGCGCCACCAGCAGGAGCAGCAGGCCGCCAGCTGCTTGCAGGGCCGGCAGCTCCACACCCAGGTAGGTCAGGACCTCGCGGCCGAACAGGGCGAAGGCCAGGATCACGCCGAACGCGACCAGCGCCGCCTGCCAGGCCAGCCGGTGCCGCTCCCGGGGCTCCCGGCCGCGGGTCAGCGCGATGAACAGCGGAACGGTGCCTGCCGGGTCGGTGATCACCAGCAGGGTGACGAAGACTTCCCAGAAGAACTTCATGGCATGCCCCTGGTCTTCGGATAAGTGTCACATCGCACCGTCTGAGGGCACATCCGGGGCACTTCCTTGTCGCCGACCCGCTTGCGGAACCGATCCGCAGCCTTCCGCCCACGATCGTCCGCGCCAGGCATCAGGGGTGCGCCGAGGTGCGCCGGGGGCTCACCAGTATCCCCGGGCCACTCGGCCACGGCCACGATATCGGCCCCGGGCCCAGCCAGGTGGCCGCCGCAGACAGCGAGACAACCTGCCCAACTCGCGATATATCTTGCTCAACGCACAGTCGCGATGTATCTTGATATCCATCGTAGGGCCGGCGAGGCACACAGGGACGGATTGGACGATGTTTGAGCGGTTTACCGACCGGGCGCACCGGACTCTGGCTCTCGCCCAGGAAGAGGCCCGGGCGCTTCACCAGTCCCGCGTCGGCACTGAGCACTTCCTGCTCGGTCTTCTGCGGGAGGGTGAGGGCGTCGCGGCGAAGGCGCTGGAGTCCCTGGGGATCAGCCTGGAGACCGTCCGCCAGCAGGTTCAGGAGATCATCGGCCAGGGCCAGCAGGCGCCGTCCGGGCATATCCGGTTTTCGCCGCGAGCCAAGAAGGTTCTCGAGCTGTCACGGCGCGAGGCGCTGCAGCTGGGCCACCACTACATCGGGACCGAGCACATCCTGCTCGGCCTGATCCGCGAGGGTGAGGGCGTGGCCGCGCAGGTGCTGGTCAGGCTCGGCGCGGACCTGAGCACCGTCCGCGAGCGGGTGATCCAGCTGCTGCACGGCTACCAGGGCGGGGAAGAGCCGGAGACTGGCCGCGCCGCACCGCGCTCCGGCCGGGCGGGCCGGGGCGAGCGCGGGCAACTGTCCGAGCTCCTCAGCGGGGTCGAGTCGATTGGCTCGCGGCTCTCGGCCATCGAGCAGCTCGTGGGTACTGGGCCGGACGTGGGTGACCTCGACCAGCAGATCGCGCAGGTGCGCCGGGACAAGGAATCCGCCGTCAGCGCCGAGGACTACCAAAGAGCGGCCGAGCTGCGGGACCGGGAAAGGCACTTGCTCAGCGAGAAGACCTCGCGCCAGGCGGAGTGGGCCGCGGCGCATCTGGACCTTTCATCCCTGGCCGAGGGGCTGCACCGGGTGGGCGACGAGGTCGGGCACCTCCGAGACCTTCTCCGCCAGCGAGGCACCCACCCGCAGGACGGCGCAGCGTAAGCACCCGTCCGTGGCCGGAGCGGACCATGCTGCTAGGCGCCGGGGCCGGCGGCCAGCGCCATCAGTTGCTCAAAGACTGCCGGGCTGGTCGTATCGACGCCGAGCCGGTGTCCGGTGAGGTCGCCGTGGTCGTCGCTGCCCCCGGTGGCCACCAGGTTCAGCTCCGCCGCGAGACCCCGGAGCCGGGCCCGTTCCGCTTGGTCGTGATCGGGGTGGTCCACTTCCAGGCCGGCCAGCCCGGCCTGGGTCAGGGCGGCGACGGTCTCATCGGGCATCCGCCAGCCCCGGGAGATCGCCCCCGGGTGGGCCAGAACCACCGCCCCGCCGCTGGCCCGGACCAGGCCGATCGCCCGGGCGGGGTCCAGCGCGTACCGGCTCATGTAGGCCCGCCCGCCCGTGCCGATCCAGTCCGGGCTGAAGGCCTCGCGGGGGGTGGCGATCGCGCCGGCCTCGACCATGGCCCGGGCGATGTGCGGACGGCCGACGCTCCCCCCGGCCGCGAGCGCGGCCACCTGCTCCCAGGTGACGTCCACCCCGAGGTCCCGGAGGCGCTCGACCGTGGCCTGGCCGCGGCGGACCCGGTCGTCGCGGATCGCCTGGCACTCGGCGGCGAGTTCCGGGCTGGCCCCGCCCGGGAGATAGCTGAGCATGTGCACGCTGTGGGAATCCAGCCGCGCCGACAGTTCCATGCCGGTGATCAGCGACAGGCCTTCCGGGAGGGCCTGGCGGGCCTGGTCCTGCCCGGCCAGGGTGTCGTGGTCGGTCAGGGCGATCACGTCGAGTCCCGCGGCCCGGGCGCGGCGCATCACCTCGGCGGGCGGGTCGGTGCCGTCCGACGCGGTGGAGTGGGAGTGAAGGTCGATGCGCACGACGGCTCATCGTACGGGCGGCCACCGCCGCCGTGGGGGCTCTGCGCGGTCAGTTTTAGAGCTGGATCCTTTGAATTTTCCGGCTGGGGGGACTTCAGCCGGGCAGCCGCGGCGAGAGCGCGCCGAACGGGACGTCCAGGTCCTGCCCGGGGTCGCGCAGATCCCGCAGGGACAGGTTCTCCAGCAGCAGGGTGCCGGCCGAGTCCGGCCACAAGATGATCCACAGCCAGTTGGCCAGCACCTCACCGGCGAACACGGCCGCCCCCGCCGATTCCACGCTCCACAGCGGAGCCTCGTGGTGGCCGAACCGGACCACGGCGTGCGGCGGGCCGGCCGCGAAGCCCTCACCGGGATCCGGGCCGGCCAGGCCGGCCAGGCCCGCTCCCAGGCCCAGCCCCGGCTCCTCGGAGACGACCAGCATCTCCCCCAGGCCGCCGACCGGGTTGGGCCCGGACAGGGCGACCGCGCAGCCGCGGGTCCCGCTGCGGTCATCACCCGCGCCGGTGAACCCGGTGACCAGCCAGCCCAGCGGTATCGGCCACGGCAGCCAGACCGGCACAGCGGCCACCTTGAGCAGCCCGTGCAGCCCTTCCGCGGACGGGACATGGGCGGGCCGGAGCGGCTGCACGGCACCATGCCGGTCGCACTGCCAGGCGCTGTGCCAGGCGCTCGGCTCGCTGAGTTCGCCCTGGCAGCGCGGGCAGATCGGAGCCTTCATCATGAGTAATGACGTTGATCTCCAGCCGCGCCCACGTCAAGCACCGGGCGGCCCCGAATCGCGTGGTCCGCGGCCCGCGCCGGTTGAGTCCGGCGGCGGGGGCCGGGATACTGACCGCGTGCCAGCGCCGCGGGTGCCCTGCGTGGGGGCAATCATCAAGGATGAGACCGGCCGGCTCCTGCTGATCCAGCGAGGACATGAGCCCGAGACGGGACGGTGGTCCCTGCCCGGCGGCCGGATCGAGCCAGGCGAAACCGACGAGCAGGCGGTCGTCCGGGAGACCCGCGAGGAAACCGGGCTCCTGGTGAGGTGCGGCGCGCTCATCGGGTCGGTGGAACGGCCGGGCCTGCGCGGCGCGGTGGTGGACATCCGGGACTACGCGGCCACGGTAACCGGGGGCGCGCTGGCCGCGGGTGACGACGCCGCCAACGCGCGCTGGGTGAGCCCGGCGGACCTGGCGGACCTACCCCTGACCAGCGGCCTGGCCGAGACGCTCACCGCCTGGGGAGTGCTCGGCTGAGGCTCCGCCGGGTCCGGGATCGAATGACTGGGTCCGGGCCAGCCCGGCCGCCCGTCCCTTGGCCGCGGTGACCAGGGCGAGCTTGCGGGACGCCTCGTCGATCATCTCGTCGCCGAGCATCACCGCGCCGGTCTGGCGGACGTCGGTGGCGTGCGCGTACGCGTCCAGGATGAGCTCGGCCCGGTCGTAGGCGTCCTGGTCGGGCGCGAAGACCTGGTTCACCGGCTCAACCTGCCCGGGATGCAGCACCCACTTGCCGTCGTAGCCGAGGGCCGCGGAACTGGCCGCGTCCTGGCGCAGCCCGTCGAGGTCACGGATGGCCAGGTACGGGCCGTCGATCGCGGCGATCCCGCGGCTGCGCGCGGCGACCAGGATCCGCATCCGCGGGTAGTGGTACGCATCACCGCGCGTATATCCCTCCGGCTGGGCCCCGACCTCGAGTGACCGCATGCCGATGCTGGCCATGAAGTCCGCCGGGCCGAACACCAGGGCCTCCAGCCGGTCGGACGCGGCGGCGATGGCGGCCACGTCCGCCAGCCCCCGGGCGTCCTCGATCTGGGCTTCGATGCCGATCCGGCCCCGCTCCAGCCCGGCGGCCTGCTCCACCTGGGACAGCAGCAGATCCAGCCAGGTGACCTGGGCTGGCTCGCTGGCCTTGGGCAGGATGATCACGTCGAGGTTCTGTCCGGCCCCCTCCACGACCTCGATCACGTCGCGGTAGGCCCACGGGGTGGTGGCGCCGTTGATCCGGACAGCCCTGATCTTGCCTTCCCAGCCGCCGCCGTTGAGCGCCTGGATCACCGCTCCCCGGGCGGCGGGTTTCGCTCCTGGCGCGACCGCGTCCTCCAGGTCGAGGAAGACCTCGTCCACCGGCACACCACGGGCTTTCTCCAGGAACCGGGGGCTGCTGCCGGGCACGGCCAGGCAGGTCCGCCGGGGGCGGTACGACGGCGCCATTCGGTCACAGCCTCCCGGTTGTCCATGGCACGCTGGCTGCGTGAGCGATACCCAGCCGGAGCCCGGCCGGACCCAGCCGGACGCGGCCCCGCTCGCCCTCATCGCGGAGGCTACCAAGCGGGCCGGTCTCATCTGGATCACGGTCCCGGGCCAGGGCGGCGCGAGCCAGGACGACACTGGCCAGGGCCGGCCGCGGCCGGCGTGGCACGTCTGGCGTGACGCCGCGTACGTGCTGACCGGGCCGGGCGAGCAGGACATCCCCGGGCTCGGCGACGCCAGCCAGGTCACCGTCACGGTAGCCAGCAAAGACACAGGAGGCCTGCTGGTGCGCTGGACGGCCCGGGTGAGCCG
>JAOPYP010000412.1 GCA_025964635.1 Actinomycetes bacterium
GGGCTCACACGGCACCGCAGTGACACCGACAATGACGCCTGCGGGGCTGGTGACCGGCTCTGCAGTCAGCGAGACCCTGATCCGCGTCCCGTCCTTGCGCACCCGGTCGGCTTCGTACCGCTCTGCCGGCCCGCCTGCGGTGATCCGCTGCAGGACCGCCGCCTCCCCGGCCCGGCCCTCTGGCGGGCAGAGCACATTCGCGGGATGGCCGACGATCTCCTCCGCCGGGTAGCCGTAGAGAAGCACCGCAGCTGGATTCCAGCTGCTGACGATGCCGGTCCCTGTTATCTCGATGACCGTGCGCTGCGACGGCGTCCCGGTGAGCGGCACTATTCCCGCCCGCCGGGCGGCGGTATGCCCATTCCCTGTCGGCTGGACCACGTGAATCATCTCCAGACTGGCCGGGAGGCGCCTGCCGCGCCGGGGCGGCCGATCAACACGCGCCGGGCCCTCGGGACAGGGCGGCCTCTTTCCCCGCAGGCCGTGCCTACGCAACCAAGCTGTCCCGCCCCGCAGACCAGCACTGGGCCAGATTGTTACTAAAAGTAAAGAGTATCACACTCTAGGTAGTCAAAGTGAGTTAGCAATATAGCCGCGCTCAACGGCGAGATGATTTCCTTCCGCCAGCCCCAGCGCTGCCCGGAAGGCGGGAGCCAACTGGGAGGCACATGGTCCAGGCCAGGCGGGCTCGTCTCAGCCCGAGGCGACGTGCGAGGGCGAGCATGCTGGGTCTGACGCCGCCTGCAGCCGCCTCGGTGAGCATGTCTGCCAGGACGCCGCTGGCCACTCAGCCGTCGATGACGTCAGCGGTCCCACTGGACCTCGGCTTCGCCGAGCGCCTTCGTGGCTTTGCTGACGGCAGTGTGGTGCGAGCCGCTATCACCTGGGCGAGACAGCACCATCCCCGAACCGGTCACGATGTGAATCAAATGAAGCCGACTAGCGCGGGTACCTGAGGTCGAGTTCCCGGGCGAAATACGCACTCGCCTTCAGGATCTCATTGGCACGGCGCAGCTCACGGTTCTCGCTCCAGCTCCTCGGTCCGCTTCTTGTCCTCCGTCGTGGTCCCAGGCCACTGCCCAGAATCGACCTCCGCCTTATTCACGCAGTTGCGGAGCGCCTCGGTATTGATGCCGAGCCGCTGGCACCCGAGGCAGTCCAACGTGCGCAACCTCGCCATGCCCCTGGGCAGAGCATTCCGGCTCAGGCCATATTGCCCCGCCAGCCACAGATCCGGGGGAAAACGGATCGGGGAAAAGCCCTCCATCAAGACAGGCTGCAATTCTCTGGGGCACGGACGACGATTTCTTGACACTGGAGATGAAAGCAAAAGGAACCCCCAGGAAATCTCCAGGAGTCGTCATGCATACCAATGGAAATTCATCGCCCGAAACCGCCCGGCCTCGCTCAGAGGAGGCGAGCGCCCCGGCCGGCCGCCATCACGCCCGTGGGTGGCGACCGCGTACGATCCGGGCCAAGGCCGGCATCGCAGCACTCGCCACGATCAGTGCCACCGGCCTGGCGCTGGCCCTAGTCGCGGGGCCGGCCGGCGCCGCTAGCAAGCCGGCCTGGTTCATGACCGCCGGGAACGTTCAGACGATGAGCCAGCAGGATTCCAGCACGACGTCTTACTTCTTTAACACGCCCACGGCCTACGGCGCCGGGGCCAGCCTGGTGAAGACCCCCGTCCAGGCCAAGTACGCGACCACGCCCGTGCTGTCGTACACCTCCTACGCCCAGTTCCGCACCGACATCCAGAACGGCAGCATCAACTACCCCTACGCGTGGGTCATGTATGACCCGGAGGCGTGGGCCCAGACCCCGGTCAGCGAGCAGCAGGACCCGGTCAAGTACATGACCCTGTTCGGCCAGCTCGCCCACGCCAACGGGCTGAAGGTCATCCAGGCCCCCGCCCTGGACCTGGCTTGGGTCCCCGGCTCGGTGCTCCCGCTCCGCCAGGGCGAGTCGGGCGACCAGTGGTTCGTCCGGGTCAATATCGCCGGCGCTGCCGCAGCCGCCGGTGACATCTTCCAGCTCCAGAACGAGTCGAACACCACCGCCGGCGGCCAGTACGCGTGGATGTTCAACACCACCCAGGGCCAGGCGCAGGCCGCGAACGCGAACGTCAAGGTGTACTCCGAGGTCTCGACCGTCAACGGGACCGCGGCCCAGATGGCCACCGCGGCCCAGTCCATCAGGCCGGATGGCTTCTATGTCGCGGCTGCGGGGAACGTGCCCCAGACACTCCAGTTCTTCCAGCTGATGAAAACCGCAGGCTACTGATGAAGGCCACAGGTTTCTGAGGCAGCCGCAACCGCTCCGCGGGCCCGCCACTGGCCGGCCCGCGGAGCTGCCATGCCCAGCACGGATCGCCTCGAGCGCGTCGGCCAGGCCACGGCCGACGCCGCCGGCATACGGGTCACTGGCCGCTTGGCTGGATCGATCCGCCCGGCGCGTTCGTACCCCGGCGTTTGATGGCTGCGCTCCGCCGCGCAGATCTCACCCCGGCGCGGAATGCTGAGACGGCCGCTGAGTTATCATCTAGCCGCCAGTCCTGGTGGTACAGCCCCTGATGCTGGTTCACGTCGAAGTAGATCAGGCCCAGCAGGTGATTGCGCCGGATGCCGGCGAACAGGCCGGGAATCTTCGCGGCCTGCCCGGCGCGCGGCCCGATGCCGACC
>JAOPYP010000071.1 GCA_025964635.1 Actinomycetes bacterium
CCGCCCGCCTGGCAGCGGGCCGCTGCGGCGCAGCCGCGAGGACCGGCTGGCGGGCGGGGTCGCGGCCGGGCTGGCCGCACGGACCGGCCTGGACGCCACCGTGGTGCGGACCGGCTTCGTGGTCGCCACCGTGTTCGGCCTCATCGGCGCGGCCGCCTACGTGCTGGCCTGGCTGCTGATACCCGCGGAGGGGGCGGACGCCAACATCGCGGCCAGGGCGCTGACCGACCGGCGTGGCATAGCTCTGGTCGCCGGGCTGGCCTCGCTGCTCGTAGTCGTACTGGTAATCGCGTCGGCGCTGCGGGCGAGCTGGGTCGGCAGCCTGGCCTGGCCGCTGGTCATCAGCGTGGCCGGTCTCACCCTCATCTGGCGGAACGCGCCGCCGGACGAGCAGGCCGTGCTGCGGCGCCTCGCGGATCCGCTGCTTGGCCTGGCCGAGGGCAGCGGCAGCCGCCGCCGGATCGTGGCGCGGGTGGCGGTCGCCGCGGTGGCGCTGGCGTTCGGGCTGAACTGGCTGCTGACCGGGCATCAGGTCGCGGGTGCGCTGCGCGAGATCAGCGGCGTGATCCTGGTGGTGGCGGCGATCGCGATCCTGCTGGGCCCATGGTGGGTGCGCATCGCCCGCGACCTCATGGTCGAGCGGCGGGCCCGGATCCGGGCCGAGGAACGCGCCGACATGGCGGCCCGGGTCCACGACTCAGTCCTGCAGACGCTCGCCCTGATCCAGCGGCGGGCCGAGCACCCGCAGCAGGTGATCCAGCTGGCCCGGGCGCAGGAACGGGAGCTGCGCGCCTGGCTGTTCGACGGCCGGGCCCCCGGCTCGCTGGACGGCCAGGACATGACGCTCGCGGCCGGCATCCGGCTCATCCAGCAGGACGTGGAGGCCCAGCACGAGGTGCCCGTCGAGGCCGTCACCGTCGGCGACTGCGACCTGGACGACGACCTGCGGGCGCTGCTGGCCGCGGCCCGTGAGGCCACGGTCAACGCGGTGAAGTGGTCCGGCGCCCCGGTGGTCTCCATCTTCGCCGAGGTGGAGCCGGCCGAGGTGACGCTGTTCGTACGGGACCGCGGCCAGGGCTTCGACCCGGCGGCTGTCCCGCCGGACCGGAAGGGCCTGGCCGAGTCGATCCACGCCCGGATGGCCCGCCGGGGTGGCACCACGGCTGTGCGCACCGCGCCCGGCGCGGGCACCGAGGTATCGCTGACCATGCCCCGGGCCGCCGCCGAACGCCCGCCGGGGCGCCCGTGACCAGCCCAGCCGCCCCGGCCCCGGGCCACGCCCGGCCCCCGCGCGTCGTGATCGTCGATGATCACGGGCTGTTCCGCTCGGGGGTCCGGTCCGAACTGGGCGACCAGGTCGAGGTGATCGGTGAGGCCGATGACGTGCAGCCCGCGATCGCGCTCATCTCCGCGTGCCTGCCGGAGGTGGTGCTGCTCGACGTGCACCTGCCGGGCGGGGGCGGGCAGGCGGTGGTCACGGCGGTGCGGGCCAGCCAGCCCCAGGTGCGTTTCCTGGCCCTGTCCGCCTCGGACGCGCCGGAAGACGTGATCGCGGTCATCCGGGCCGGCGCCCGCGGCTACGTGACCAAGACGATCTCCGGCCCGGACCTGGTGGACGCCGTCCGCCGGGTCGCCGGCGGGGACACGGTCTTCTCGCCGCGGCTGGCCGGGTTCGTGCTGGACGCGTTCGCGGCCCTGCCTGCCGACGGCCCGGGTGTCCCGTCCCTGGACCCGGAACTGGATCAGCTGTCTCCCCGGGAGCGCGAGGTGCTGCGCCTGATCGCGCGGGGCTACACGTACAAGGAGATCGCGCGTGAGCTGTTCATCTCCGTGAAGACCGTGGAGAGCCATGTCTCGTCGGTGCTGCGCAAACTCCAGCTCTCCACCCGGCATCAGCTCACTCGCTGGGCGACCGAGCGGCGCCTGGCTTAGGCTGACTGCTAACGTATGCGCCGCCGGTACTGGCCCCGTGGCCGGCCACGGGGCCATGGCGCTCCAGGGGCCGGGCGCCAGCGGGCACGACGGTGGAGGCACGGGTGGCTGAGGACTTTCCCGCGGGGTTAGCTGATCCTGGCTCCCCCGCGCAAATCGCCAGCTACCAGACGGCCGAGGAGATCGGCCGGGGCGGTATGGCCGTCGTCTACCGGGCCCGCGACGTCCGGCTGGGCCGCTGGGTGGCGCTGAAGGTCCTCTCCGAGGACCTGGCCCGGGACGACGCCTTCCGGCGGCGCTTCATCCGGGAATCCCAGGCCGCGGCCGCGGTGGACCACCCGAACATCATCCCGATCTTCGACGCCGGTGAGGCCGGCGGGGTGCTGTTCATCGCCATGCGTTACGTCGGCGGCCAGGACGTGCACCACCTGCTGAACCGGGCCGGCCCGCTCCCCCCGGCCCGCGCCGCCGGCATCGTGGCCCAGGTGGCCTCCGCGCTGGATGCGGCGCACGCGTTCGGGCTGGTGCACCGGGACGTGAAGCCGGCCAACATGCTGCTCGGCGGGCTGGCCGAGGACGGCTCGGAGGATCACGTCTACCTGTCGGACTTCGGCATCAGCAAGACCTCCCAGGCGACCACCAACCTCACGCTCACCGGCCAGGTCCTCGGCACCCTGAACTACCTGGCCCCCGAGCAGATCGAGGGGCGGACGGTCGACGGCCGCGCGGACGCCTACTCGCTGGCGTGCGCGGCCTTCGAGATGCTGGCGGGCGCGCCGCCGTTCCGGCGGGATCAGAGCCTGGCCGTCATGTGGGCTCAGCTGTCCGCGCCCCCGCCCGCGCTGACCGGCCTGCGCCCCGACCTGCCCGCCGCGGCGGACCAGGTCATGTTCCGGGCCCTGGCCAAGGCCCCCGAGGACCGTTATCCGAGCTGCCGGGCCTTCGCCGCGGCGCTGCAGGAGGCCTGCGAGGTCCGCACCGCCGACCTGCATTCGCAAGCTGCTCAGGCGCTGGCCGCACAGGGACTGGCCGCACCAGGGCTGGCTGCGCCGGGACTGGCCGCACCGGGACTGGCCGCACCGGGACCGGGTATCTCCCGGCCGGGCGAGCCGGACGCAGCCGCGTCCGACCTGGGCGGGTCCTGGGCGCCCGCAGCCGATGCTGCCGGACCGGGGCTGGGCGGCCGGGGCCAGACGACCCCCGTCAGCCCCGCAGTCGGGTTCCCCGCCCTGCCGCACCCGGCCCCGCCCACCAGCGCCGACCTGCCGTACCGGTCCACACCCCTGGACGACGATCTGCTCTACCGGACCCCGTCGGCCAGCGCCGCCCCGCCCACCCCGGCCCGGCCTGCCCGCGACGAGGTGCCTTACCGGATCCCGCCGGCCAGCTCCTACCGGACCCCGCCGGCCAGCGCGGACCCACCCGGACTGCGGCCA
>JAOPYP010000424.1 GCA_025964635.1 Actinomycetes bacterium
GCTGCGACGATGACCTGGGTGACGACGCCGGGAGCGGAGATCATGGACAGGTGCGGCGCGCGCACCCTGGTGATGTGCGCCCCTGTCACGGCCAGCCCGGCCACGGCGGCCAGGCCAGCGGCTATCCCGCCCCGCCGGAACAGCCGGCTGCGGGCGGACTTGATCTTCTTCACAAGGGCTCCTGGAGTGCGCGAGTAGCCGAGATCGACGGGCAGCAGGCGGCGCACGGCAGCCCGCGGGAATCACTGCCTGCGCTATCACGCACACAGAAACAGCAAATACCGCCAATGAGAAACGTCCTGGGTTTCAGGGGAAAGAGCAACCAGAGCCGGAGCGGCTACTTTCGATATAACCGGCGGAGGGGAAGCAACCGCCAGCTATAATGGCTCAACCGCACCCCCAGGCTCGCAGAACTTGACTGCCGGGGTCCGGGGCAGAATTCACCGTTTGCTTCCGTGCTCACCCTCGCACTTCAGTCACGGGATAGCAAGTCCGGTCACCGGACGATCGCCGGTGAGGGCGCCTGGTTGCGGCCGGACGCAGGGACGATCTCCTCCGGGCCCTGGCCAGGCACCAGCTGCGGTGCGAGGGTGGACGACTAATCGGTAGTGCTGCTACAGCCCGGCAGTCCGCGATCTGCGAGCTCAGGGACGCGCTGGGTTAATACCGCCGCAGCAAGCAGTTTCTGTGCCGCCCGCCATTCGTCACAGATTTCCTAAAGGTCCTGCGCCGGTTTACCCGTCACCCTGGCTCAGGCCACTGCCCAGCGCCGGGCGGTTCCGGTGGGGATGCGGCCGAATTGGAGTTCGGGGAAGTGTGCGCCGCCTGGTGGCGGCTGAAGAGCTCCGGGTGCGACCCCGGCAGGGCATGGCTCCCGAAATAGGCTGGCCGCACCACGAATGTGCCGTCGGAAACTGGGTGCCGGCGGTGGCGGGACGCTGTCCAGCGTGGTTGTCTCGTGACGATGACAGGAGCGCGATGAGCGGCGACGAGCCTGCCGGGGTTGTCTTTCCCAGCTCACCGGACGGACGCAGGAGCACGTCAGCACTGGGCAGCGCCGTGGTAGCCGACGCGCTGCGCCAGGCCGACCCGGCCGGGGCCCGCGATGCGGAGCAGGACACCAACTGGCGTGCAGGCTACGTCGAGCACTTTCGCCGCCTCGTCGAAGCCGGGCTGCCGTCGAAGGACGCCGCGCTCACGGTGGCCCGGGACGGGCTGGATTCGCTGCACCGGCGGATGCGTGTCGTGCACGCCGGCGGCGAGGAGACCGGACTCGACACGCTGCTCTCGGCGCCCGCGCCACGGCGTATTACCGTGGTCACGGTCCCGGGCACCGGCCAGGCCGACGACGGGCTGTCGCTGCCCTACCACGGCGACCGGCTCACTGGCGGCGCTCTGCTGCGCAGGCTGGAGGCGTGGGTGGACGCCGGCGTGATGGAGCCGTCCTGCGCAGCCGCGGTCCGGACGGTCGCGGCGCACCCGGAGTGGCTCCGCCTGCCCGGCCGGACGATCGCGGTGCTCGGGGCAGGCGCCGAAGTGGGTCCTCTTTCTCCCTTGCTGAGCTGGGGTGCCCGGGTGATCGCCGTCGATCTGCCCCGTCCCCCTATCTGGGAACGCATCCTGGACACCGCACGGCGCAGCGGCGGGACCCTTCTGGTCCCCGTCGTCCACCACCAGCCGGGCCAACGCCAGCTCGGGGGCCCGGTCGAGGCCATCATGCAGCGCGCCGGCCTCGACCTGACCAGCGACATCCCCGCCGTCGCCGACTGGCTCGCCACCATTGACGGGCCGCTGGTGCTGGGCAACTACGTCTACGCGGACGGCGCGGCGAATGTGCGCCTGTCCACCGCGGTCGACGCGCTGACCGTGCGCCTGCAGGCCGGGCGGGACGATGTCACGCTCGCGTTCCTGGCGACGCCGACCGACGTGTTCGCGGTCCCGGCGGAAGCCGTCGAGCAGTCCGTCCGCGCCTACACGACCCGGTCGCGAGCGGCGAAGCTCGCCGGCGGGCCGCTGCGGACGCTGTCCGGCGGGCGCCTGCTCCGCCCCGCCTATGTGCCTGGGGCTGACCCGGGCATCAACGACAGCCTGGTCGCGCAGCAAGGTCCCAACTACGCCTTCGCCAAGCGGGTGCAACGCTGGCGCGCCGCACTCGCCCGTGAAGCCGGCACTTCTGTGTCGTTGAATGTCGCCCCGCCGACCCGCACCAAGTCGGTCATGAAGAACCGCTTGCTGGCGGCGGCGTACGCGGGCGCGCACCGGTTCGGCGTCGAAGTCTTCGAACCTGCCACCTGCAAGGTGCTCATGGCCGCTTTGCTCGTCCATGACCTGCACACCGGCGGCGGCCCGTCGTACCCGCATCCCTGGCAGGACGAGGCGCACGCCGCCGCGCATGGCGGCCTGTGGCGCATCGCGTACGCTCCCCGGAGCGCGCTCGGGCTGGCCGCGGCCCTGGGCTACGCCACAGCCAGAAAATGACGCGCTGATCGTCCAGGGCCGCCCGCGAGGGATCACCGCCGCGCCCCGCATCGGTGCGGGCGGGACCGATATGTACAGTGAACTTCAGAGCACTAACGGTCCTATCGGCGTCGGCTCTCAGGTCTGGCCCCTGCGGCTAGCGGCCAGTGTCCAGGGCCGTTGTGCGCCCCGGTGAGGCGGACGGACCTGCCACCCGCCTCTGGCAGCGGGCAAGGAGCTGAGATGACGTCCCATACTGAGCCCATCGATCACGAGCACCATCCTGGCGACGGGTGCGAGGCCGTCCAGCACGACGACCACGTCGACCACGTGCACGGCGACGAGCGCCATCGGGAGCAGGCGCTGCACGCCGACCACTCGGGCACCCATTCTGAGGGGGACGGCTGCGAGGTGGTCGCGCACGGCGATCATGTTGACCACGTCCACGATGGCCACCATCACGTCCAGCATGGCGACCACGTTCACGAGCACTAGCCGGGGCCCGACCTGACCCGGCCGCGATACCGCTGCCGCGGCCTGCGCCGCTGCGGAATCCGTGGAACGTAAGCAGCGCCCGGCGCTCCCCTCTGGTGATGCCAGTCTCTGTGATCAGGGCGCTACTGGATGTCAGCAGCTGTCATCACCTAGAATCGGGGCATGAGCCGATGGGAGCCGAACGCGCGGGGACGGCTCGAGCAGGCGGCCCTGGAGCTTTACCGCGAGCGCGGATTCGACCAGGCCACGGTGGCGGAAATCGCTGAGCGGGCCGGGCTCACGGAGCGGACTTTCTTCCGCTACTTTGCCGACAAGCGCGAGGTGCTGTTCTGGGGCCAGGGTGCACTGACCGAGCTCTACGTGGGGGCCATCGCCGCCGCGCCTGATTCCGCGGCGCCGGTCGACGCGGTCGCCGCCGCGCTTGAGGCCGCCGCCCCGGTGTTCCAGGAGCGCCGCGAACTCGGCCGGCAGCGCCAGTCCGTGATCGCCGCAAATCCGGGACTCCAGGAACGCGAGCTGCTGAAGCGGGCGTCTCTCGCCTCCGCCATGGCCGACGCGTTGCGGAAACGTGGCGTGACCGAACCGGCCGCGAGCCTGGCCGCGGAAGTCGGGGTCATAGCGTTCAAGACTGCGTACGCCCGCTGGCTCAGCGACCCTGACCAGCAGGACCTGTCGCGACTCATCCGGGAGTCACTCGGCGAGCTCGAGGTCATGACCGCGGGCCGGGACTAGCGGTGTGGACGGCGCCGGGGAACTGGAGAAGGCCTACCGCGAGGAGGCGACCCGGATCCGGGCCGCGCTCGCCGCGCGGCTCGGTGACGTCGCTCTCGCCGAGGAACTGGTCCAGGACGCCTTCATCGAGGCCATCGAGCACTGGCCCGCCGAGGGCACCCCGCCCAACCCGGGCGGCTGGCTGGCCACGACGGCCCGGCGCAAAGCGATAGACCGGCTCCGCCGGGACCGCGCGGGGCAGGAAAAGCTCGCGCTCCTGGCCGTGACCGAGACGCCGCCGGCTAATCCCGGCGACGGCTTCGGGGAGCGGTCCGACGCTGATTCCCGGGCCGGCCAGGCCGAGGCCGGGGAGATGCTGAGCCTGGTCTTCGCGTGCTGCCATCCGTCGCTGCCGAGGGAGTCGCAGATCGCGCTCACCCTGCGGGTGGTGTGCGGCCTGACGACGGCCGAGATCTCGGCGGCGTTCCTGGCCAGCGAGCCGGCGATGGGCCAGCGGCTGTCCAGGGCGCGGAAAGCTCTGCGGGAGACCAGCACCGCGGTACGGATTCCCGATCCCGACCAGCTCGGTGATCGCCTCGACGAGGTGCTGGCCGTTATCTATCTGGTGTTCAACGAGGGCTACCTGGCCAGCGCGGGGCGCACGCCCGCCCGCCGGGACCTGGCGGCCCAGGCGGTGTCGCTGAACCGGCTGCTGCACCGGCTCATGCCGCGCGAGCCTGAGGTGCTGGGCCTGCTGGCCCAGCTGCTGCTGCACGAGTCCCGGGCCGCGACCAGGTTCGACGGATGGGGACGGCTGGTCCAGCTCCGTGACCAGGACCGGGCGCGGTGGGACCGGACCCTCATCACCGAGGCCACCCGGCTGCTCGCCCGGGCCACGACGATGCACCGCCCGGGCCCCTACCAGATCCAGGCCGCCATTGCGGCGATCCACGCGGCCGCGCCGGACCACGAGCACACCAACTGGCCCCAGATCCGGGCCCTGTATGACCGGCTCGACCACGTCACCCCGTCACCGGTGGTGCGGCTCAACCGGGCGGTCGCTACCCGGTACGCGCTCGGCCGGCACGCCGCGCTCGCCGAAGTCGAGGCGCTCGCCGGTGACCTTGACGGGTACCGGCTGTTCCACGCCGTGCGGGCCGAACTGCTGACTGACCTCGGCCACCCCGAGGAGGCCCGCGCGGCGAACGAGCGGGCGCTCGCGCTGGCCGCCAACCCGGCTGAACGCGAACTCCTCGCCCGCCGCCTATCGCTGTGAAGCCACCGGCCTCACAGGGCCATGCTCCACTGGGCCATGCTCACTGGGCCATGACCGGCCTGATCTCCAGCGTGATCCAGCCGTTGTCCACCCCGGGCCAGGTCTTCGCGATGTCCACCGCCTCATCGATGGAGGCGGTCTCCAGCAGCGAATACCCGCCCAGGACCTCCTTGGCCTCCATGAACGGGCCGTCCGTCACCCCGCTCGCCCGCACCGTCTTCGCCTTGTGCGGCCCGTCCAGCTGATATCCAGGGTCGGCAAGCTGGCCGGAGCGGCCATACTTCTCATACCAGGCCCCGATCTCCGCCATCCATGACTCGAGATCAGGCCCCTGCAGCTGCTGCCCGGCTTCGGTGATCGCGCCCAGCATCAGGTATTTCATCGGTCGCCTCCGCATGTCCGGATCCGGGTGCCCGGTGACACCCTCTCACTGGTCCAACGATCGGCCGGACCGCTATTTCGACATGGCCCCCGAAGCAATCCGTGCCCGGCCCCCGGGCATCACGCAGCCGGCGTTCTGAGCCGCCGCCAGGTGGTGCCGTCCCAGCGCTCAGCCAGGGTATGCCGGACGGAGGGGGTGCCGTAGAACCCGACCGCCATGCACCTGGCCGGCCTGGGACACCGGACACTGGCCAGGAAGCTGGGACCGCTGGGCTGAACCGGGGCCAGGACGCGCCAGGCCCTCCCGTTCCAGGCCTGTGCTGCGGCCCGCACGGTCCCGTCCTGGCCGACGGCCACGCAACTGCGGGCGCTGGCACAGGAAACCCCGGCCAGCTGGCCCAGGCCAGGGACCGTCAGCTGCTTCCAGCGGTGCCCAGTCCACTGGTCAATCAGCATGCCCTCCCCGACCGTCATGCACAGCATGGTGGTGGCACAGGAAACGGCAGACAGGCTGGTGCCGAGGTTGCCGCTGTCTCCCGGCGGGGTCGCCACCATCCGCCACCTAGCAGCCATCTGCGCCGCCCCCAGAGGCACCCACGAATCGCTGGCCGGGCTGGTGCTGCCGACGGCCAGGCAGCTGGCCCCGGTCTTGCAGGCCACACCGTTCAGGCTGGACTGCCCGAAGACCGCCCGCAGCCGCCATCTCCGGCCGTTCCACGCTTCCACCGCGGCGCTGACCGTGGGCTCGGCGTCACCATAGCCGCTCACGGCGATGCAGCGGTGAGCGCTCGTGCAGGAAATACTGGCCAGATCGGTCACGCCGGCCCCGCGGCCAGTACGGGCCGTCTTGAGAAGCCGCCACGAACGGCCGTTCCAGGCCGCCGCCAGCGGAGAAACCTGAACACCCTGGCGGGTGTGGTGGCTGCCGACCGCGAGGCAATATGACCGGCGCGGGCACGCGACCCCCAGCAACCTGCCGTGGATGGCAGGAGTCTTCAGCCGCCGCCAGGAACGCCCGTTCCAGGCTTCCGCCAGCGGATACACCCCCGCACCGGCGCCGGCGGTATGGAAGCCGACCGCGACGCACCGGCGGGCGCCCG
>JAOPYP010000433.1 GCA_025964635.1 Actinomycetes bacterium
CCGGCCCGCGGTGCGGCGTCCCGGTCGGCCCGCGCCTCGCCGTCTCGATCCACGCACGCCTCCGAGTAGCGACCCGGCGCCCGGCGCGCCGTAGGGGAAGCCTAGGCCGGACCCGCCAGCCCCGTCCGCCAGCCCCGTCCGCCAGCCCCGTCCGCACCGAGGTCACCGCCCCGCGAGCCCGCGCCCGGGCGGGACCGGCCTGCGGGTTCCGCGCCGAGGCTGGCGGGGAGGCAGATGCCTGTGTGACCAGGGTCAACCTATGCGTGCTTTGGGGGTCGGTACCGGACTTGCCCGGCCGCCAGATCACCATCGAGTCACATAGACAGAAAAGATCGGATCTTCTCCCCCGAAACACTGGCGTTACACCCAGGTGAGCGTTAACAATGCCCCGGGGGCTGTCTGTGCCAGTCTCCGGGAAACCCAACGAAGGGAGTTCTCCATGCGTCCGGTATTAAGAGGGAAGCTGAGCTCGTCAGGTCTGCGGGTTGGCGCGGTCGCCGCGTTGGCGCTCGCGACCGTGGGGTCGCTGGCCGCCATGCGGTCCGCCCCCGCCACCCATGCGGGCGGTGGCTGCGCGCCGACCGTATCCAAGCAGTTCTTCGGCAAGACCATTGAGCCGTACACCGGCAACAACACCGCTGTATACCGCTACACGCTGACCAACTGCACGGGCACGCAGGTCAAGATCCTCACGTTCGGCGGCATCGTGCAGTCGGTGACCACGCCGTCGCGGCGTGGTGCTGAAGCTGACGTGGTGCTGGGCTTCAAGACCCTGCAGGACTACGTCAAGTTCGACAGCCCGCCGGTGATCGCCAACGGCGGCCCGTACTTCGGCGAGACGATCGGCCGCTACGGCAACCGGATCGCCAAGGGCACGTTCAAGCTGAACGGCCAGACCTACACGCTGCCGCTCAACAACGGCGCCAACAGCCTGCACGGCGGGCTCGTCGGCTTCGGCAACCACATCTGGGCGTCCAAGGCAGTGACCGCGCCCGGCTCGGCCGGCGTGCAGCTGACGCTGGTCAGCCCCAACGGTGACGCGAGCGGTGCTGCCGGGTCTCCCGGCTGCGTCTCAGCCTGCACCGGGTACCCGGCCCAGCTTACTGTGGTGGTCACCTACACGCTGAACAACCATGGTCAGCTCGGCATCCACTACAAGGCCACCAACAATGACAAGAAGCTGTCGACGGTCCTCAACCTGACCAACCACAGCTACTTCAACATGGCTGGCGAGGCTTCAGCGGCGGGCTCGGCCTACCGGCAGTTCGTCCAGATCAACGCCAACCGGTACACGCCGGTCGACACGACCCTGATCCCGCTCGGCACCGAGCCGTCGGTCAAGGGCACGCCGTTCGACTTCACCAGCCCGCACACGATCGGTTCCCGGATCGATGATGTCACCGCTCCGGACCACGCCGGGAAGTTCCATCAGCTGCTCATCGCCCAGGGCTATGACCACAACTGGGTGCTGAACAAGCAGACCAAGGCCACCACCGGGCCGGACGGGCTGAACCTGAGCGCCCGCGCCTTCGACCCGGCGAGCGGGCGGCTGCTGACCGTCTGGACTGACCAGCCGGGCGTGCAGTTCTACAGCGGTAACTTCCTCAACGGCACGCTGGTGGGCATCAGCGGCCACACCTACCGGCAGAGCGCTGGCTACACGTTCGAGACGCAGCACTTCCCGGACTCACCTAACCAGTCCAACTTCCCGTCTACAGTTCTCGCCCCCGGGAAGACCTTCACCTCCACAACGATTTTCGCGTTCAACTCCTGAGCGGCGGGCCGGCGGCCCGCGGCGTGCTAGCGGCGCCGCGGGCCGCCTGCTTCGTCACGGCCCGGCGGCCGCCGCCTTCCCGGCGGCCGCCGGGCCGTGGCATGCCGGCCCCCTGGTGTCCGTACCAGCTACTAGACTTCCTGCGTGGCGACGAAGGCGACCCAGGCACCCGCATCCGTACCCGAGCCAGCGGCGCGGCGGGAGCGGTTGCTGCTGCTTGACGGGCACTCCCTGGCGTACCGGGCGTTCTTCGCGCTGCCGCCGGAGAACTTCTCGACCACGACCGGGCAGCCCACCAACGCGGTCTACGGCTTCACCGCGATGCTCATCAACGTGCTCCGCGACGAGCAGCCGACCCACGTGGCCGTGGCCTTCGACCGCAGCGAGCCGACCTTCCGGCACGAGCAGTACGTGGAGTACAAGGCGACCCGGCGGGAAACCCCGGCCGACTTCCGCAGCCAGCTCAGCCTGATCTTCGAGGTGCTCGACGCGCTCGGCATCCCCCGGCTGTCGGCGCCCGGTTTCGAGGCCGACG
This sequence comes from Actinomycetes bacterium, assembly GCA_025964635.1. GTDB lineage: Bacteria > Actinomycetota > Actinomycetes > Streptosporangiales > Streptosporangiaceae > RYN-230. The sequence continues at coordinate 2,310 of JAOPYP010000433.1, forward strand.
ACATCATCGCCACGCTGACCGTGGCCGCCACCGAGGCGGGCATGGACGTGCTCATCGTCAGCGGTGACCGGGACAACCTGCAGCTGGTCAACGACCACGTCACGGTGCTGATGACCCGGCGCGGGATCAGCGACATGACCCGGTTCACTCCGGAGGAGGTCGTGGCCAAGTACGGCCTGACCCCGGCGCAGTACCCGGACTTCGCCGCGCTGCGCGGCGACCCCAGCGACAACCTGCCGAGCATCCCCGGGGTGGGGGAGAAGACCGCGTCCCGGTGGGTAGCCGAGTTCGGCTCGCTGACCGAGCTGGTCGACCGCGTCGACGAGGTCAAGGGCAAGGCGGGCGACAGGCTGCGCGAGCACCTCGGTGACGTGCTGCGCAACCGGCGGCTGACCGAGCTGGCCCGGGACGTCCCGCTCGAGTCGGCCCCCGCCGACCTGCGGCCGGTGCCGTGGGACCGGGACCAGATCCACCAGCTCTTCGACACGCTCCAGTTCCGCGTCCTGCGCGACCGTCTGTACAGCACGCTCCCTAACGGTATTACCGGCCCGGCCACGACCGCCGGCACCGACACGTCCGAGCCGGCCCGCGGATTCGAGGTCGAGGTGTCGGTGCCCGGTCCCGACGAGCTGGCCGCCTGGCTGGCGGAGCACGCCACCGGGACCGGCCGGACGGGTGTCGCGATCCACGGCACCTCGGGCCGCGGCACCGGGACCATGGACGGGCTGGGGCTGGCCGCCGCGGACGGGGCCGGGGCGTTCGCCGACCCGGTCACGCTGACCGAGGACGACGAGCGGGCCCTGGCCGCCTGGCTGGCCGATCCGGACCAGCCCAAGGCGCTGCACGACGCCAAGGGGCCGATGCACGCGCTGGCCGCCCGGGGCCTGGAGCTGACCGGCCTCACCACGGACACGGCGCTGGCCGCGTACCTGGCCCTGCCGGGCCAGCGGTCGTTCGACCTGGCCGACCTGGCCCTGCGGTACCTGGGCAAGGAACTCCGGGACGGCGGGACCGCGACCGGCCAGCTCACCCTGGACCTGTCCGCCGGGGAAGACGGGGAGGCCGACGGCGAGGCGGAGGCCGCGGTGGCGCTGGTGCTGCGCGCCCGGGCGACCGCCGAACTGGCTGACGCCCTGGATGCCGACCTGGAGCAGCGCGGCGCGGCCCAGCTGCTCGCCGACGTGGAACTGCCGCTGGTCGGCGTGCTGGCCCGGATGGAGCGGGCCGGGATCGCGGCCGACACCCATCATTTCGCGGACATGTCCGCCAGCCTGGGTGGCGAGGTGAAGGCGGCCGAGCAGGCCGCGTTCGGGATCATCGGGCACGAGTTCAACCTCGGCTCGCCCAAGCAGCTCCAGGAAGTGCTGTTCACCGAGCTGGGCCTGCCCAAGACCAAGCGGATCAAGACCGGCTACACCACGGACTCCGAGGCGCTCACCAGCCTGCTGGCGCAGACCGGCCACCCGGTTCTCGAGCACCTGCTCCGCCACCGGGACGTGGCCAGGCTGAAGAGCATCGTGGACTCGCTGATCCCGATGGCGGACGAGGACGGCCGGATCCACACCACGTACAACCAGATGATCGCGGCCACCGGGCGGCTCTCCTCGACCGACCCGAACCTGCAGAACATCCCGATCCGCACCGAGGAGGGCCGCCGGATCCGGCAGGGCTTCGTGGTCGGCAGCGGGTACGAGACGCTGCTGACCGCCGACTACAGCCAGATCGAGCTGCGCATCATGGCCGATCTCTCCGGTGACACCGCGCTGGAGGAGGCGTTCACGTCCGGCCACGACTTCCACGCCGAGACGGCGTCCCGGGTATTCGGCGTCCCGGCCGACGAGGTCACCGTCGAGATGCGCAGCCGGATCAAGGCGATGAACTACGGGCTGGCCTACGGCCTGTCCGCCTACGGGCTGTCCCAGCAGCTGCACATCACCCCGGACGAGGCCCGGGCCCTGATGGACGAGTACTTCGAGCAGTTCGGCGGGATCCGGGACTACCTGTACGCGGTGGTGGACCAGGCCCGCAAGGATGGCTACACGGAGACCGTCCTCGGCCGCCGGCGCTACCTGCCCGACCTGACCTCGGATAACCGGCAGCGCCGCGAGATGGCCGAGCGGATGGCCCTCAACGCCCCGATCCAGGGCTCCGCCGCCGACGTCATCAAGGTGGCCATGCTCCAGGTGGACCAGGCCATCCGGGAAGAAGGCCTGCGCTCGCGGATGCTGCTGCAGGTGCATGACGAGCTGGTCTTCGAGGTCGCTCCCGGCGAGCTCGACCAGCTGCGGGACCTGGTGACGCGCACCATGCGCGGGGCTTTCGAGCTGCGCGTGCCGCTGGAGGTGTCGTTCGGCACCGGCCGTAGCTGGGCCGAAGCCGGGCACTGAGCTAGCCCGGGGGGCGACCCCCCGGACCCCCGCCTGCCCGCTCCTGTAGGCACGTCGTCTGCTGCGGCTGCCGGGTCAATCGCCGGGTCGGCGAGGACGCCCCTGCGCCGCGCCTCCCCTCCCCGGCGCGGCTCTCAGATTGAGATCGGGAGTAAAAGGCAGCGGAATCGCGTTGGAGACCACAGCGTGCAGGGCTGATGCGGGCGGTAACGATCATGCGGCGATCGGGTGCTCCGATTGACCGACTGGCTGAGCTCTCATATCCTGAGCGCTGCGCCGTGTTCTGGTGCAGTCCGCCGTGGCCAGCAAAGTTACGGGCGGCCGTGAGGC
>JAOPYP010000469.1 GCA_025964635.1 Actinomycetes bacterium
GCAGGTTGTACCGGTTCTTGGCGTGCAGCCGGCCGTGCAGTTCGTCCCCGGTGCGCAAATGGTCGAAACGGCTGTCACGCTCAACCGATCGCGGGATCTCGAAGGGCGGCGACCCGAGCAGGCCCACCCCTTCGCGGATCTCCCCGTCGAGCGGGATCATCGCCTTCGTGGCGAGAAGGCAGTTGGCGCCCGTCCGGCCGCCGGCCGGATACGCAATGTTGTTCCCCACGAAATTCTGCGGTCCGACCGACACCCGGGACACCCGGAAGGACGTGCTGGAGAAGTCGGCATTCATCATCGACAGCCCGTCGGCAACCATCGTGCCGCTGCCGATCGTGCTCAGGTACGGGGTCTCGTGCCCCACCTCCGTGCCGAAGTTCGACCCGGTCTGCTCGACCTGGGACAGGTCGTAGCCCAGCCAGCGCATGTACCAGACGATGTAGGAGCTGTCCCCGAACAGGTGCGTGAAGAACTTCACGCCGGTTATCCGCGCGATCATCCGGTGTATCCGGTCGTGGAAGCCGTACAGGGGATAGACCGCGCCCGGCTTGAGGAAGAGGTTGAGCACCCGGGGCACGGTAAGCACGAAGGCCAGGCCGCCGAGGACCAGGGCGAAGAACAGCACGCCGGAGATGACCAGTGCGTCGAGGTAGAGATCCGGCGAGGTGATCGCGCTGCTGCCCGGCTGCAGCAGCCGGTCCAGCGACGGCAGCCCGGTCAGGAGCAGGTACAGTCCGCCCTCGATCAGCGGCAGGTACAGGAAGAACACGAACAGCAGGGCGAGGGCGCAGAACTGGACGCGGCGCAGTCGGCCGCATCGAGCCGGCCCGACCCTCAGGTAGTTCACCTCGGTGGGCTGGGCCGGGGAACCGTGCCACCGCTGGCCGTCGGGTATGGCCTGGCCGCTGTAGAGCGCGGAGGCGTGCCCGATCTGCGCCCCGTCGCCCAGGGCGGAATTGATGTCGAGCACGGTCTTCTCGCCGATGAACGCGTCCCGCCCGATCGTCACCGCGCCGGTCTCGATCCAGCCCGCCTCCGCCCGGTAGCACTGGAAGAACGCGTCCTTGCGGATCACCGTGCCCGCGCCGATGGTGAGCAGGTCGGTGCACACGGGCACATGGGTGGTGAAGATCGCGGCTCCCGGCCCGACCTTCGCGCCCAGCGCGCGCAGGTACAGCACGTACAGCGGGGAGCCGGCGCCCACGAGGGCCAGAGGGTTCGATCGGATCAGCGTCTTGACGATCCAGAACCGGACGTAACCCAGGCTCCAGATCCGGATCCGCTGCGGTTTCCACCGGCCGATGAGCACCCACTTGGCCAGGATCGGCACGGTGCACAGCACCAGGAAGGCGGCGCCGCCGAAGAGCGCCGCCCGCAGGTAGATGTCGGCGAGACCCGAGCCGTCGGAGATCCAACCGTAGGCCCAGGCGCCCACCAGCGCGACGATCCACGCATAGCCCAGGAAGAACACCAGCTGCAGCGTTCCGCAGAGGACATACTGCCCGCGGCGGGCCGGTGCCGCGGCCTCGACCGGCGCTGAACCCGGCGGCCCGGCCAGAGCGGGCGCGGCGTCCTCGAGCACGGCGTCCTCAATTGCCACCGCGAGGCTGCTGATCGTCGGATGCTCGTAGATGTCCTTCATCGACACCGGCGGCAGATCCCCGCGCTTCCTGACCCGGGCGCAGAAATGAGCCATGACCAGCGAGTCGGCACCCAGCTCATCGAAGAAGTGGCTGTCGGCCGGCACCCGCTCGGTGTGCAGGATGCCCGCCAGTATCTCGGCCAGGGTCCCCTCGAGGCCGGCGCGCGCTCCCTCCGGGGTAGCCGGCGACCCGCCAGGTTCGGCGGTCAGGGCGTCAGCGAATTTTCCTGTCATGTGAGCCCCCGGACCTGGGCGTCGGCAAGCGGCCGGGAGGCGCCCGTTAGCTCGTCCCGGCCGAGCACGTCCTCGCCGTAGAGACCCTGGAGCCAGTTGTGCCGGTAGATGGTGTCGAGGTAGCGCTCACCGAGGTCCGGGGCAACGGCGACCGCGGTGACGTCGCGGGCGTCGTGCCGGGCCAGCCAGCCCATCGCGCCGCAGACCACCGTGCCGGTGGAGCCGCCGAAGAGGAACCCCCGTCTGGCCAGTCGATGGCAGGTCCGGATGGTGTCCGCCTCCTCGACGCGGACGACCTCGTCCACGAAGGACTCGTCGAGGAGTGGCGGGCGCATGCTGGTTCCCAGGCCGGGAATCATCCTGCGCCCCGGCGTGCCGCCGAAGGCGACCGAGCCGACGCTGTCTACCGCGACGACCCGCACCGGCCGGTGCCATTCCCGGAAGTAGCGCGCGCAGCCCATCAGGGTCCCGGTGGTTCCGGCCCCGACGAACAGCACGTCCAGGTGCGGGAACTGGCTGGCGATCGCCGGCGCGGTCGTGCGGTAGTGCGCCTTCCAGTTGCCCGGATTGCTGTACTGGTTGAGCCAGACGTACCGCTCGTCGGTGGCGCAGAGCGCGCGGACGTAGTCGATCCGCGCGCCCAGGAAGCCGCCGGCGGCGTCCGGTTCGTCGATGATGTGCACCTGGCTGCCCAGCGCCTCCATCAGCATCCTGGTCGACAGGTTGCAGCGGGAGTCGGTCACGCACAGGAACCGGTAGCCCTTGCTGGCCGCGATCACGCTCAGCGCCACGCCCAGGTTCCCGGACGAGGACTCGACCAGGACCGACCCGGGCGTCAGGACGCCGTCCCGGTCGGCGGCCTCCACCATCTCGGTCGCGGCCTTCAGCTTTATCGAGCCGGCGAAGTTGAAGCCCTCACACTTCAGGAACAGCGGCCGCCCGAAGATCGGCCGGAGGTCGACGTACAGTTCGTCTTCATTGAAAGCCTGGGGAACAGATATGACCGGCACGCCAGCCTCCTCAGCGGTAGCAGGCGGCGCGGCAGCTTATGCATCTGCGCCCGTAATCCCGGGCCGCTGATTCCCCCGTTGCGCACATTTCCGTGAGTACCGAGATTCCCACCTCTGCAGCCTCCCCATTCGTCAGGCCCGGGCATCGTTTCCCATGGCTCGCCCTCGGTGACGTCGTGATCGTGTGCATGACAATGCAGTGGCCCCGCCGGAAAGCCGCAGATCAGCGTGGCGGCTCGGCATAAGCCAGGGTGATATTTAAGGCGTCGATCGCACAGCGACCAGACTGGCCGCGGCGCCGCAGACGACCGTCAGGCCGTGCATGTGTGCCGGGCCCGACCCCCGTGGTGAATTGCGCCCACGTCAAAACCTGCCCCAACGTCCCACCGCCATTAGCGCATCTGGCTGGCCTCCAGGCCAGCACGAAGATCCTGATCAACGTGTCCCCGTGCAACGGGAAACCCCGGATCGGACCTGTGAGACGTGCTCCCAGAGTGCCGACGGCGAGGATCCCCGTCATAGCCACAAGAACGAGCCCAGCCGCCAGATGGTTCAGCCTTTACCCATCCAATAGCTATGCATGGTCATTTGATCCAGCCGCCGAACAGGGAACCGATACAGCCGGTGACTTACCGGGTGCTCTACGAGACAGTCTCGTCACATTCGGTCACCAATAACGTACGGCTTAGCATCACAACGGGCCCTGGAGATACTGCGCCGGCTGCGT
>JAOPYP010000517.1 GCA_025964635.1 Actinomycetes bacterium
TCGCGATGTTCCGGCTGCTCGGAGGAGGAGTGCTGGGCGACCTGGCGCCCATGCCGCCCAGCCGGCTCGCCGTCCTGCCGGGCACCTCACACATCGGGGTCACCGGCCGCGGCGACATGCTCATGACGATGATCCCGCCCTTCCTGGACGCACCGTGAGCCGCTGGGCCCCCGGGCGGGCAGATCCCTTCAGGCAACCGCCTCGGCGAGCAGTGCGGTCGCCGTTCTCAGCTCGGACTCACTCGGAAGCGCGAAACCGAGGATGAGCGCCGGAGATGATGACGCGTGAGTTGTGCAGTGGCGGTGCAGCTCATGCACGCCGACGCCGGAGCGCCGGGCCCGCATCGCCGTCTCGTGCTCATCGGTGCCATCCGGGAGCCAGGCGAGCAGATGCAGCCCGGCCGCCGCCCCGCCGATGCGCACCTCGGGGAGGTGCGTGCCTAGCGCGCCGACCAGGACCTCCCGCTTGGCGCGGTAGCGCCGGCGCATGGAGCGCAGATGACGCTCGAGCGCGGCGTCCTCGATAAATGAGGCCATGGCCATCTGGTCGAGCGTTGGCGGTGTCACGCCGGTGACCAGCAGCATGTTCTCCACGTCGTCAATCAGGTGTGAAGGAGGGACCATCCACGCGAGACGCAACGCGGGGGCCAGCGTCTTGCTCGTCGTCCCGACGAACGCGACCAGGTCCGGGGCCAGGCCCTGCAGGGAGGCCACCGGCTCGCGGCCGAAGCGATACTCGACGTCGTAGTCATCCTCGACGATGAGCGCCCGGCGCTCGCGCGCCCACGTGATCAGGGCGGAGCGGCGCTCCGCCGTCATGACGACCCCGGTCGGATACTGATGCGCCGGGGTCATCACCACCGCATCCACGTCGGCGGCAGCGAGCTCGGAGACGACCAGGCCGTCCGCGTCCACCCGCACGGGGACCGCCTCCAGCCCAGCATGCTCGACCGTGTACCGCTGCCAGCGCCAGCCAGGATCCTCGACCGCGACACGACGGCCGCCCTGTTGCCGAAGCGCCTGCCAGAGCACGGTCAGCGCCTGGGACGTCGCGCAGCAGATCACAACATGCTCGGGCTCCACGACCACTCCGCGCCCGCGGGCCAGGTACCCGGCGACGGCGTTCCTGAGCTCGGCGACGCCGAGGTGGTTGGCGTAGCCCAGCCGCCGGTCCGGCAGCTCACGCAGCGCGCGCACCAGCGACGCCTTCCAGCGGGCGCGAGGGAAGGCGTGGAAGTCAGCCTGGCCTGGCCTCAGGTCGTACCGGAAGTGCTCCGGGACGCGTACCTTCCGTGGCGCCGGCGGCCTTCCCGAGGCCGGAAGCAGGGCGACGTGGGTGCCCGATCCGCGTTTCGCCGTCAGGTAACCCTCGGTAGCCAGCTGGGCATAACTGTCCACCACCACACCGCGCGATACGCCGATTTCGTCAGCCAGATCCCGGCTTGGCGGCAACACCGATCCGGGCGCCAGCCGGCCAGAACGGATCGCCACCCGCAGCGCACCCTCCAGCTGCCGGCGGAGCGGGACACCCGGCCTGAACTCCATCTCCAGATCCACCCTCAGAAGCTATCCAGTCCGCGTCGCGGGACGTCAATTGGACCCACGAATGCGCCCGGGCGCGGATACTGCGCCGCTACCTCCAGCCCCGCTACTCGACGGTGCAGTCAGAAGACCGGTTACTCTTGGCGTACTGGGATCGGCCTTTGTGCTTCACAAGATCGTGGCGGGCCGGTCCTGAGGGCCGGGGGGTGTGATGAGCGAGGTTCACCAGGTCGCGGACCGGGCTGACCCGGGCCGGCCGGCGCCGGCCCGGATCTACGACTACCTGCTGAGCGGCACGAACAACTTCCAGGCTGACCGGGACGCCGCGGAGCGGATCACCGCCCTGGTGCCCGAGCTGCGCGATTGCGCGTGGGCCAACCGCGGATTTCACCAGCGCGCCGCGAAGTGGATAGCCCAGCGCGGGATCCGCCAGTTCATCGACATCGGCTCCGGGCTGCCAACGGTCGGTAACACGCACGACGTGGTGCACCAGGTCGATCCGGGGTGCCGGGTGGTCTACGCAGACAACGACCCCATGGTCCGCGAGCACGCCACGGCCATCCTGGACGACGACGAGAGGGTCCGGGTCATCCAGGGTGACCTCCGCGACCCCGGATCCGTCCTGGCCCACCCGGACCTGCGGGCGCTGATCGACTTCAGCCAGCCCACCGGGCTGCTGATGACCGCGGTGGTCCACTTCGTGGCCGATGAGTCAGACCCCTGGCGGCTGCTGGCCCGCTACACCGGCGCCCTGGCCCCGGGCAGCTACCTGGCCCTGTCCCACCTCACCGATGACCACAAGCCACCCCGCGCGGTGGCCGAGTTCCTCCGGGTCTTCGACCACGCCACCGAACAGATGCACTTTCGCTCCCGGCCCGACGTAGAACGGCTGCTCACCGGCCTGGACCTGGTCTCGCCGCGCCACCCGGACGGTGGTGGCCAGCTCGACTACGCCGGCGACTGGGGGGCCGAAGACCTGGGCCTGTCCGACAGCGACGGCTCACGCTGGCTCTACTGCGCAGTCGCCCGGCGGCACTGAAGCCGGGCCGGATGATGTGCGTGGTCACTCCGGTGGCCAGGAGGCGCTCGGTTGCCGTCGTCCCAGTACGCCGCCGGATCTCCCGAGTTCGTCGGCCGGGCCTTCGGTGAGCTCGCTGACCGGCCTCGGACGCGCCTGCGCTGGGTTCCAGGGCCGCCCTCACGGCTGAGCTGCAAGATAGCCTTCGGGCCTATGGTGAAGCACCTTGATCCTTTGGAGAGCACGCCGCCTGCGTTCAGCGAGGCAGCGGCCCGGCAGATCCTGCGGGACAGGTTCGGCGTGGACTCGTC
>JAOPYP010000522.1 GCA_025964635.1 Actinomycetes bacterium
GGACGATGAACCCGGTGATCATGCTCGACGAGGTCGACAAGGTCGGCGCCGACTGGCGCGGCGACCCGAGCTCGGCGCTGCTCGAGGTGCTGGACCCGGCGCAGAACCACGCGTTCCGCGACCACTATCTCGACGTCGAGGTCGACCTCTCAGAGGTCATGTTCATCGCGACGGCCAACGTGGCCGAGACGATCCCCGGCCCGCTGCTGGACCGCATGGAGGTCATCCGCTTCGACGGCTACACCGTGGCTGAGAAGACGGCGATCGCCCGCGACTACCTGTGGCCGCGCCAGCGTGAGCGCAACGGCCTGCGCGAGGACGAGGTCGCCGTGAGCGACGACATCCTCAAGCTCGTCGTCAGCGAGTACACCCGCGAGGCCGGCGTGCGCCAGCTCGAGCGCGAGCTCGGCACGCTCCTGCGCAAGACCGCGACCCGGATCGCCTCGGGCAAGACCCAGGCGCCGGTCACGATCGACGTGGACCTCGTGCGCGACGCGCTGGGGCGCCAGAAGGTGTTCCAGGAGGCTGCCGCCCGCACCGCGGTGCCCGGCGTGGCCACCGGCCTGGCGGTCACCGGCACCGGCGGCGATGTCCTCTTCATCGAGGCGTCGCTGGCCGACCCGGAGACCGGCACCACCGGCGTCACGCTCACCGGGCAGCTCGGGGACGTGATGAAGGAGTCGGCCCAGATCGCGCTGTCCTACCTGCGTTCGCACGGCGCCGAACTGGAACTGCCGGTCGGCGACCTGAAGGACCGGGGCGTGCACGTGCACGTGCCCGCGGGTGCGGTGCCCAAGGACGGGCCCAGCGCCGGGGTCACGATGACCACCGCGCTGGCGTCCCTGCTCTCCGGGCGGCTGGTCCGCTCCGACGTGGCGATGACCGGTGAGGTCTCGCTGACCGGTCGGGTCCTGCCGATTGGCGGGGTCAAGCAGAAGCTGCTCGCCGCGCACCGGGCCGGCATCACCACGGTGCTGATCCCGAAGCGCAACGAGCCGGACCTGGAGGACGTGCCGGAGAACGTCCGGGAGCAGCTGTCGGTGCACGCCGTCAGCGACGTCCGCGAGGTGCTCGACCTGGCTCTCGAGCCCGGGAGCAGCGCCCGTGCCACCCACCAGGCCGCCGCCGCGGCCTGACCACGCGGCACCGCCGGAACCGGCCGCCCCCTTGCGGGGGGCGGCCGGTTCTTCATATGGGCGCCCGATCGGCGGCCGGCCGATCGTCCGCCATGAACGGCCGGTCCTCGGCGTAGTCGCAGGTGCCGTCGCGCTGGAACTGCCGGGCGGCCCGGACGACTTCCGCGCCCAGCGCGCGCAACTGCGCCGCGACCGGCTCGTCCACCAGGCGCCCGTCCGGGTCGAACGACTGCCACGACTGCGCGACCGGGAGCACCTGCGGGACGCTCCAGCCGCGGAGCGCCCGGGCGATGAAGTTCATCGAGTTCACCGCCTGCAGCCCCTGCACGCCGCCGGCGGTGGACACCAGGCCGATCGGCTTCCCGGTCAGGTACGGCGGATTCCGCCCGGCCAGCAGGATCAGCCAGTCCAGCGCGTTCTTGAACGACCCGCTGATCGAGCCGTGGTAGGTGGGGGTGCTCCAGATCATCGCGTCGGACTCGTAGACCGTGTCCGCGAACCCGGCCACCGACGCGGGGATGGCGTGATCGGGCGCGTAGACGGGGAGGGCCAGGTCGCGGATCCACAGCAGGCGGGTGTCCGCGCCGGCCATGGCCGACCCGGTCAGCGCGGCCTGCAGCGCGGACCGGCTGGTCGAGGTGGCCCGCATCGACCCGCCGAGGCCGATCACGCTCACCGGCTTCAGCATGGTCGGTCCTCCCCGTGTCTGCGACAGATCCTCGCCACCCCCGGCGACGCCCGCTTCACCAGGCTGAGTAGTCCTGACGCAGCGTTCGGCCATCCCGTACGCTCGGTGCCCATGCGCGGCATCGAGTTGATCGGGGTCCCGTCGGCCGCCGGGACGCACGGTCCCGGCCAGGAGGACGCCCCCGTCTGGGTGCGGGACGCGGGCCTGCTCACCGGGCTCGCCGCCCGGGGAGTGTCCGTGCGCGACCACGGCGACCTGCCCCGGGTCCCGTTCCGCCCGGACCCGGAACACCCCCGCCAGCAGAACCTCGCCCTGGTCTGTGAGGTGGCGCAGAACGTGGCCGGCCGGATCGCCGCGCTGTGCGGCGGCGGCGACGGGGCCGGCGTCCCGCTGGTCCTGGGCGGGGACTGCACGATCACGGTGGGCGTGCTGGCCGGCTACCTGGAGCGCCACCCCGACGCCGGCCTGATGTACTTCGACGGGGACATCGACGTATCCACCCCGCAGACCACGACGTCCGGGATCCTCGACACCATGGGCCTGGCGCATCTGCTCGGCGCAGGCACGCCAGAGCTGGCCCGGATCGGGCCGCGGTACCCGCTGATGCCGGGCGAGCGGGTCATCGCGTTCGGCTACGACTTCGCCGAGGCTCCCGAGTCCGCCCGGGCCTGGCTCACCGGGCAGAACGTCACCCAGTACCCGGCCACGGGTATGGACGACCCGCCGGCCCGCGCCGCGGAGGCCATGGCGGCCCTGGCCGCCCGGTCCCGGCCGGTGCTGGTCCACTTCGACGTCGACGTGATCAACTCGACCGAGTTCCCGCTGGCCGATTTCCCGCACTTCAACGAGGGCCTGGGGTACGAGGACGCGCTGGCCTGCCTGCGGGTGTTCTGCCAGCACCAGGCGTTTGGCGGCCTGGTCATCACCGAGGTGAACCCGCACCGCGACCCGGACGGCCGGCTCACCGCACGGCTGGCCGCGGACGTCGCCGAGATCCTGGCCGGCTAACGCACCGCAGGCTGGCCAGCCCACCCGCAGGTAGACGACCGGGCCTACGCGTCATCCACCTCGATGATCTCGATGACCACCGCATCGGGGTGTCGTACGTATCGTCGGGGATCACGGTCCCCCTTCGCTGCTGGCCCTTGGGTCACCGGGCCTCGCCGGACTGCCGGAGCAGCCGCTCCCGCCTGGACTCCAGCTCCTCGATGAGAGCCTCCTGCTCTTCCGCGGCCTCGATCAGGGCGGAGTACTCGGCCCGGTCGGTGGGGTCATCCTCGCGCTCCCCGATGCGCCGCCGCAGGCCCGCCGCGGTCTCCCGCAACCGGGCCAGCTCCTCGCCGAGAATCCGGAGTTCTTCTTCGGGCGAGTCCCACGGTTCACCATTCAGCGCGCCCATCTGGTGCACTCACCCCCGTGAACCGCAGTGACCCGACCCCCGTCGCGACCGCCCCCGCACGCCCCGACGGACAAGATCACCCTGACGCGCCGCTGCGCCCGGCACTTCACCAAGATGGGTAGTACACGGGACGCGTTGCACCATGCGTCAGACCCGGACATCCCGCACCAGGCGACGCGCGGTCCCCCTGATGAGAGCCGCCCAGGCCTCCGGCGGCACTTCCGGGCCGGCCAGGCCGGCCAGGCCGTCCAGCAGCTGGGTCTCGGTCAGCCCGGTGTTGGGCGCGTCCGAGCCGAACAGCAGCTTGCCCGCCAGCGCGGTCAGCTCCGCGGCCGTCGGCCGGACCGGGCGGTGGATCACGGGGGTGAGGTCGGCGTACACGTTCTCGTGCGCGGCCACGAGCCGCAGCGCGGCCGCGGACGCGGTGTGCCCGCAGTGCGCGATGATCACCCGGGCCTCGGGGTGGCGCCGGGCCACCTCGGCCACGGGCTCCAGCTCGGCGTCGTCCGTGTGCCCATCGGGCGCGTGCCCGGCGTGCAGCACGACCGGCAGGGCCACCTCGGCCGCGTACCCCCAGACCGGGTCGAGCCGCGGGTCGTCGGGGGTGAAGTCCCCCACGGAGCAGTGCAGCTTCAGCACCCGCAGGCCCATGTCCTCGACCGCGCTGCGTAGCACGGTGAGCGGGCGGTCGTCGCCCGGATGGACGGTGCAGCCCCCGATCACCCGCACCGGGCCGCCGCGCCGCGCGGCGACCAGGCTGGCCATGGACTTGTTCAGGTCCTCGGCCGAGCCGGGGCGGCGCGCGTAGGGCAGCGACCAGACCTCGCTGACCCCCTCGGCGGCGAGCCGGTCGCACACGGCCGCGGCGTCCGCGGGGTAGGCGAAGCGGCCGCTGTCGATCCCGTTGCGGTCGAAGAACCCGCGGATCGCGGCCTGCAGCCGGGGCGGCAGCAGGTGGACATGCGCGTCGACGACGTCGCGGTGTGCATCGCGGTGGGCATCGTTAGGCACCCGTCTGGTTTACCCCGTGCGCCGGACCGGCTGACACCCAGGGGCCGGGCGGGCAACGCTGACAGAACGGGCCGCGCGACGCCAGCCCCGTGCCGCCCGGCACGACCCCAACCCACCCTCGATAACACATTCTAATTAAGGTGCAGTTGACGGAGTTGTTCGATAGTATGTACGTATTGGTCAGGTCTCGGTCTCGTCGGGAGGTGATCCGGTGTCAGCGGACTCCGAGCGCTCCATGGGCCAGGCCGGCCAGGATCAGAATCTCGATTGGGAGATGGCCGCCTTACCCACGGCAGATGAGCCCGACTGGGACGCCGGCGACATCCCATCGGGCTGTGATCCCGCGGATAGCGACCCAGGGTGGGATCATCCCGCCGCCGCTGAGCTGGACGACCTTGCCTGGGAAACCGCGGGCACCGGGGAGCCTGCCTGGGAAACCGCGGGCACCGGGGACCCTTCCTGGGAATCCGCGGGCACCGGGGAGCCTGCGTGGGAAACGCCTGATCTCAACGACCCGGCCGACGAGGGCCCGGCTCCTGGTGCCGCGTTCGCGCAGGGGGGCTGGGCGGATGTGCTGGCGCCGGATCCGGTGCTGGCGACGCTGGTTGATCTGGTCCGGCGTGAGGGCCTGGGCAGGCTGGATGATGACCAGCTGACCGGGGTGCTGCAGGCCGCCAGCAGGCTGGGTGCCTGGTCCGCGGCGGTGAAACTGGCCGCCGCGTCGCAGCTGGCCGCCCGCCGGGAGCAGGCCGGGCGGGACACCGGGGACTGGCGGCCGTTCGAGCACGCCGATGATGAGATCGCGGTCGCGCTCACGCTGACCCGGCGCAGCGCCGGGCGGCTGCTGGACCTCGCCCTCGGGCTGGACCGGCTGCCGCTGACCCGGGCCGCGCTGGCCGCCGGGCTGATCGACGAACGGCGCGCCGAGGTGATCGCCGACGAGGTGGCCGGCCTGGACGATGAGCACGCCGCGGCGGTGGAGAAGCTGATCATCGGCCGCGCGCCAGGGCTGACCAGCGGCCAGCTGCGCGCCCTGGTCCGCCGCGCGGTCCTGGCCGCCGACCCCTGCGCTGCCCGGCGTCGCAAGGAGGCGGCGCTGAAGGACGCGCGGGTGGAGATGTTCAGCGAGACCGCCGGCACCGCGGCGCTGGCCGGGCGGGACCTGCCCCCCGCCGCGGTGCTGGCGGCGGACAAGCACCTGACCGCGCTGGCCCAGGCCCTCAAGGCCGCCGGCATCACCGGCACCCTGGAC
>JAOPYP010000545.1 GCA_025964635.1 Actinomycetes bacterium
GAGCCCGGGGTGGCGCGCACCCCTCCCGGCCGGGTAGGCCGGAATGGTGGTAGACAGGCCCCGTGGAGACATGGGATGCGATCAGAGCGCGCAGGAACGTTCGCAGCTACACCAGCCAGGCCATTGAGCGGCCCGACCTCGAACGGATCCTCGAGGCGGGCCGGCGCGCCCCCTCGGCCCGGAACTGGCAGCCGTGGGACTTCGTCGTCGTCACCGGCCGCGCTGAGCTGACCGAGCTGGCCCGGGTGTGGCAGGGCGCCCGGCACGTGGCCCAGTCCGCCGCGACCATCGGCCTGGTCGCGCCGGTCCTGGACGACGAGCACCGGCGCGAGGTCCTCCGGTATGACCTGGGCCAGGCCACGATCAGCATCATGCTCGCCGCGGCCGACCTGGGCATCGGCAGCGGGCACGCGTCCGTGGCCGACCAGGACCTGGCCCGCCAGCTGCTGGGCTTCCCGGACGGCCGCTTCCTGGCCTACCTGATCGCGCTCGGCTACCCGGCCGGCCGGCCGCTGGCGCCGATCCAGCGGCCCGACCGGCGGCCGTTCGAGGACGTCGTGCACTGGGCTCACTGGTAGGGGACCGCGGTAGGGCGGCCCCCTGCTCAGCGCGTCCCGGTCAGGGCTCCGAGGGGAAGCAGTAGGAGTCGCTCGACGCGTCTCCGCCCTGCAGCCGCACCTGGTGGGTGCGGCGGCCGCGGAACGCCTCGCCCTCGGGGAAGAACCGCTCGTCGAAGGACAGCCCGCCACCGGGGGTGACGTCCAGCTTGGCCATCCAGGCGCCCACCCCGTCGGGGTAGAACTGGTCGTCCCACGCGCCGTACAGCGAGTTCGTGAAGTAGACGCGCTTGCCGTCCCGGCTGACCTCGACCATCTGCGGGCCGCCGCTCAGCGGCTGGTCCGGCCGGGCCGGGTGGGCCGCGCGCCCGGTGATCCCGCCGATCCGCACCGATCCGGTCTCCACCGGGTGCAGCGGGTCGCTCACGTTGTACTGCTTGAGTTCGCCTGTGCCCCAGCAGGACACGTAGAGGAACTGGTCATCCACGGACAGGTTGATGTCCGTGACCAGCGGGGGCACGGCGCCGAAACCCTGCAGCAGCGGCGGGAGCTGATCGGCGGGGGCGGGCTCGGCCGGGATCGTGATCACCTTGGTCGCGGCCCACTCGCCGTTCTCCTCGTGCCACATCCAGATCGAGGCGGACAGGTCCTCGACGCTGACCACCACGCCGACGAAGCCGTACTTCTTGGTCGGGTCGTGCGCGGGCCGCAATTCCAGCACCATCTGATGCTCATCACCGAGGTCCACCGTCTGCGTGAGCTTGCGGCTCTTCATGTCCCAGAAGTGCAGCCGGTGGCCGTACTTCCGGCCCAGCAGCAGCTCGGGCACGACGCCGTTCTCGATCATGGACGGGGTGCCCCACTCGGAGGTGACGGCCACGTCGGCCATGACGTGCCACCACACGTCGTAGGCGAAGAACTGGTCGCCGCGGTCGGCTTCCCAGGGCCCGATCACGTCGAACGTGTTCTGGTCCAGCAGCGCGATCCCGCCCGGGCCCTCCTCGCCGTAACCGCCCAGGCAGGACATGAACACCGCGCCGGGGCCGCAGTGCACGGTATGCGGGCGGGAGTAACCGGCCCGCTTGCCGACCTCGTCCGCCTCGAGCACCTTCGCCACCGTGGGCGAGCTGGGGTCCGGTTCGGTGTCCAGGATGTGCACCCGGGACGAGCGGATGCCCGGGACGACCAGGTAACGGCGGCCGCCGTGATCGTGCCCCCCGCCGGGGTGCAGCGCGCTGGAGCAGGCGTTCCATCCGAAGTGGTGGAGCTCGTCGCCGAGATACGGCAGCTCGGTGAAGCCGACCACCGAGCCGTACTGGGCGGAGTCCGGGTCGGCGTCCAGCACGGCGATCGCGTCGGGCTGGTCGGCTGGGCGGGAGAACGTGGCGACGTAGGCGAGCTTCTCGGGCGGGGCCTCCGCCGCGTCCCGAGGCGTGCGGTAGAAGGTCGGATCGTGGTGGTGATGCTCATCTGCCATAGTTGAGATCCTTCACGGTTCGTCCGGGGAGCGGCGCAGCAGGCGGCGTGGACCAGGCACACCAGGCTTAACGAAGCACGGGCCTGGCCAATATATAGATTCCCGATCAGTTAACTCAAGTATTCAGTTGGCGGCCGGGCTGCTGCCCGCCCGCTCAGTACATCAGCCAGAACCCGCTGATGGCCAGGGCACCCAGAGCCACCAGGGCAAACAGGGCGACCCAGACCCCGCCGGGCACCCCGGTGAGGGCCGCGAGCTGGTCCGCGTCCGACCGGGACGCCCGGCCCCGCCGGCGGGAACGCTGCAGCTCCAGGACCGGCCGGAGCCCCCCGAGCAGCAGGAACCAGGCCATCGCGTACCCGAATGCCCCCTGCAGCAGCGACGAGCCGCGCCAGGTCACCAGGGCCACGGCGGCCGCGACCGTGACCGTGACGAGGATCCCGTAGGCGTTGCGGATCATCAGCGTCAGCGCGGCCAGCAGCACCAGGGTGAACAGCAGCGCGGCCACCAGGTGCCCGCTGGCGAGCAGGGCGGCCGCGCCCAGGCCCAGCAGCGGGGGCGACAGGTACCCGGCCGCGGCGGTGGCCACGATGCCGGGACCCGAGGCGTTCCCCGCGGACACGGTGAGGCCGGCCGTGCTGCGATGCACCCGGACTCCGTCGAGCCGGCGGCCCACGGCCAGCGCGACCAGCGCATGGCCGCCCTCGTGCGCAATGGTCACCGCGGTCCGGGACACCGGCCAGGCCCGGCGCCACCCGACCAGGATCAGGGCGGCCAGGGCCGTGCCCAGCACCAGCAGCCGGGGCGGCAGCGGCTCGGTGGTGATCGCCTCATGCCACAGCTGGCCGAGCGAGGTAGCGTGCACGTTCGCCATCCTGCCAGGCCGGGTGGACTGGCCGGGCCCGCGAAGCCGGACATCACCGATGATTTACAGCCAGGTCCCAGCCGGAGCCGGCGGGTCACCGCCCGGGCCGGGTGTCCGTCACAGTGGCTGAGGGAACTCAGCCCGGCGGCGGGCCCGGAACCGGGCAGCGGGACAGGCGGTCGATCTGGGCGACCTCATCCCGGGTGAGCGAGAACCGCAGCACGTCGAAGTTGGCCGCGATCCGTTCCGGCCGCGACGACTTCGGGATTACCGCGATGCCGTGCTCGAGGTGCCAGCGCAGCACCACCTGGGCCGGGGTGACCCCGTGCTTCTCCGCGATCGCGGTCAGCACCGGATGGCCCAGGTCCGTGCCCTTGAGCGGGCTGTAGCCCTCCAGGGTCACCCCCCGCTCGCGGAGGTCCTCCAGCACGCCCTCGTCATACTGGGCCGGGCTCCACGGGATCTGGTCGACGGCAGGCGCTTCCCCGGTGGCCTCGATCAGCCGGTCGATCTGCCCGATCGAGTAGTTGCTCACCCCGGCCGCCCGGGCCAGGCCCTGGCCGCGGAGGGAGAGGAACTCACGCCACACCGGGGCGAGCGCACGGGCGGGCGGCGGCCAGTGGACCAGCCACAGGTCGACATAGGTGGTGCCGAGGGCGCGCAGGCTGGCGGTCAGCGTCTTGCGCTCGTGACCCGCCTTGCCCGGGGGAAGCTTGGTGGTGATGAACACCTCGCTGCGGTCCAGGCCGCTGTCCCGCAGCGCGTGACCCACCTCGGCCTCGTTGCCGTACATGGTGGCCGTGTCGAGGTGCCGGTAGCCCACCTGCAGCGCGGCCAGGACGGCCTCGTACCCGGCGGAACCGCGCAGCCGCCACGTGCCGAAGCCGAGCAGTGGCATGCGGACCCCGCCGGGCAGCATGGCGGAGGGGATTTCTGGCGCCTTCGTCATAGGGGACATTCTGCCCAGCTGAGGCGGTCCTGACGCGGCGGGAGTCAGGTGATCACCGTCCCGGTCCGGGCCGTGAGGTCGGCGAACCGGTCGCTCAGCCGCTTGGTCACCGGCCCCGGCGAGCCCGGCCCGATGGGGCGCCCGTCCAGCCGGATGACGGGAGTCAGGCCGCCCATGGTGCCGGTCACGAACACCTCGTCGGCCGCGTAGAACTGGGTGAGGCTGTAGTCGCGGACCGTGTGCGGGATACCCGCGTCCGCGGCGAGTTCGAGGACAGCGGCCCGGGTGATGCCCTCCGGGCAGGCCGCCGCGGTGGGCGTGCCCAGCCGCCCGTCGGTGACCAGGAACAGGTGGGTCGCGTTGGTCTCGGCCACGAAGCCGCGGCTGTCCAGCATGACCGCGTCGTCCGCCCCGGCCACGTTGGCCTCGATCTTGGCCAGGATCGAGGAGAGCAGGTTGTTGTGGTGGATCTTGGGATCCAGGACATCCGGCGGCGGCCGGCGCACGCTCGAGGTGATCAGCGTGATCCCGGACTGGTCGTACACCGGCTCCTTGTGCTCGGCCAGCACGATCAGGGTGGGCCCGGACTGGTTGAGCCGGGGGTCCATGCCGCTGGTGATCTTCACGCCGCGGGTCAGGGTGAGCCGGATGTGGACGCCGTCGGTCATCGCGTTCGCGCGCAGGGTGCGGCGGATCTGCTCGGTGATCTCCTCGTCCGGCGGGACGCCGGTGAAGGCCAGCGCAGCCGCGGAGCGGCGCAGTCGCGCGAGGTGCTCGCCGAGCCGGAAGATCCGGCCCTGGTAGAGCCGCAGCCCCTCCCAGACCGCGTCGCCGCCCTGCACCGCGGAATCGAACGGGCTGATCGCGGCCTGGTCACGATGCGACAGCACGCCGCCCACGCTGACGACGAGGTCGCGGTTGCGTTCATCAAAGGTCTGCAGCACTACGCCCCTCCGGGTGGGGTGCGGGGTCCGGGGCTGGCCCCCCGGTCAGGCGGCAGGCCCGCAGCCGCTGGTAGAACGGCTGGCACTGGTCAGCCAGCGCGGCGAGCCGCGGCGGGAGGGCCTGCTCGGGCGGGCGGTAGGGGCCGAAGCCGGTCGACCGCCAGACCGAGCCGTACCAGTGCGGAGCCCAGACGCCGTCAGTCTCCCGCGGCCCCGTGGGCCAGGACAGCATGGCCGTGGTGAACGGGACGCCCAGTGCCGCGCACAGCGCGCGCAGCATCGCCTCAGGATGTTCCAGCAGGTCACGTGCGTCGACCACCGGGCCACCGAAGCGGTCGAAGATCTCGGCCTGCTGCCACAGGCCCAGGTCGTCCAGGGTGGGGGTGGCGCGCACCCTCGCGTAGGAGGCCAGCAGCTCCCGCGGATCCCGGATCAGGAACGCGTGCCGCAGCGGCGCGAGCGCCTCCCGGCCCACCTCGGGCAGCAGGTGATGGGTCATGTGCTTGGCGTACAACACCGTCCGGCCCGCGGGCAGGGGCGCCGTGGTCAGCTCGCGGATCACCGTCTGCCAGCGGGTCGGCTGGCTGGCGATGACCTGCTCCCGGCCGGGATGCGCGAGCCCGGTGCGGTCCAGGTAGAAGGCGTACAGCGGCTCGTCAGCGACCACGGTGTCCGGGCGGTTCTCCCAGGCCCGCATGAGCGCGGTGGACACCGTGCGCGGCCCGGACCACATGGCGAGCCGGACCGGCTCACTGACCATGGCTCACCGGCCGGCTGTCACCAGGGCCGCCCTCACGTGCAGCCGCACGGTGCAGCGTCACTGGGCTGCCTTACCGGGCTGCCTCACTGCGCCGCGGCACCGTGCAGCCTCACCGTGCTGCCTCACTGGGCGAACTGGCCGGACTCGGCACCGATCGTGGTGTCCTCCCCGTGCCCGGTGTGCACGACGGTCTCGGGCGGCAGGTCCATCAGCCGGTCC
Source organism: Actinomycetes bacterium (assembly GCA_025964635.1). GTDB lineage: Bacteria > Actinomycetota > Actinomycetes > Streptosporangiales > Streptosporangiaceae > RYN-230. The sequence goes on from JAOPYP010000545.1 coordinate 5,772, forward strand.
TGGATGGACCGGATGATCGTGTCGTGGTTTGAGTACGACCGGCCCGTCGCGCCCGGGCCGCCGTGGAACAGGGTGTCGCCGGAGAACACAACCCGCAGGGCGGGCGCGTACAGGCACACGCTGCCCGGCGAATGGCCGGGGGTGTGCAGCACCCGCAGCGGGGTGGCCGCGATCTCGATGACCTCCTCGTCGGTCAGGTCGCCGTCGGGCACGGTGCCGGGGTAGATCATCCGCCACAGCACCTGATCGTCAGGGTGCATCAGGATCGGTGCCCCCGTCGCCTCGGCGACCTGCGGTGCCGCGTTGATGTGGTCGTTGTGCCCGTGGGTGCAGACGATGGCGGACAGCCGGCGCCCGCCGACCGCGGCCATGATCGCGTCCGGGTCGTGAGCCGCGTCGATGACCAGGACCTCGCGGTCGTCGCCGAGTAGCCACACGTTGTTGTCCACCGCGAAGTCCTGGCCGTCCAGCGAGAACGTGCCCGAGGTGACGACCTTCCCGAGCTCCGCGGCCATCAGAGCGTCACCACGCTGCGCAGGACCTCGCCGCGTTCCATCTTGGCGAAGGCCTCCTCGACCGCGTCCAGGGCGATTGTTTCCGAAACGAACTTGTCGAGCGGAAGGCGTCCCTGCAGGTACAGGTCGATGAGGACCGGGAAATCACGCTCCGGGAGGCAGTCGCCGTACCAGGACGACTTGAGTGCGCCGCCGCGGCCGAAAATGTCCAGCAGCGGCAGCTCGATGCGCATGTCCGGGGTGGGCACGCCGACCAGGACCACGGTCCCGGCCAGGTCCCGGGCGTAGAACGCCTGCTGGTAGGTCTCCGGGCGGCCGATCGCCTCGATCACCACATCCGCGCCGTTACCTTCGGTCAGCGCCCGGATCCCCTCGACCGGGTCGGTTTCCCGTGAGTTGATGACGTGGGTGGCCCCGAACTGCCGGGCCCACTCCAGCTTCCGCGAGTCGATGTCCACCGCGATGATCGTCCGGGCCCCGTTCAGCACCGCGCCGAACACGGCCGCGTCTCCCACCCCGCCGCAGCCGATGACGGCGACCGAGTCGCCCCGGACCACCGGGGCGGTGTTGATGGCCGCGCCCAGGCCGGCCATCACGCCGCAGCCGAGCAGGCCGGCCACCTCGGGCCGGGCGGCCGGGTTGACCTTGGTGCACTGGCCCGCGGCGACCAGCGTCTTCTCGGCGAATGCGCCGATACCAAGCGCGGGGGACAGGACCGTCCCATCCGCGAGCGTCATCGTCTGCCGGGCGTTGTGCGTGTTGAAGCAGTACCAGGGGCGGCCCCGCCTGCAGGCGCGGCACTCGCCGCAGACCGCGCGCCAGTTCAGGATCACGAAGTCGCCGGGTGCCACGTGGGTGACGCCGTCACCGACCGACTCGACCACCCCGGCCGCCTCGTGCCCGAGCAGGTACGGGTAGTCGTCCCCGATGCCGCCTTCCCGGTAGTGCAGGTCGGTGTGGCAGACGCCGCACGCCTGGACCCGGACCAGGGCCTCGCCTGGCCCGGGATCGGGCACCAGGATCGTGGTGACTTCGACTTTGGCGCCCTTAGCTGGGGCGACGACGCCCCGCACTTCGTGTGTCATCCGACCATCGTGCCCAATGGCGGCCCACGGCGGTAGGCCGGGGCCGGCTCACCCCGGCTTGCGACATCCGTCAGCCGACCGATGTTTCGGGCTCCCAGGCCGGCCATCGTGTCCTGGAGAACGGCGTTACATGCCGGCACCTGACCCGACCAGGCTCGGCAAGGAAATAGATGAACAGGTTGGCGGCCGTCCGCGCGACGGCCCAGCGCCCGTATCGCATCTCCCTTCCCGCAGGTCCCGAAGCAGCGGCCGAAGCCCGCCGCCACGTCTGGGCGATCATCCACGCATGGGACATCCCCATTGACGCCTACGGCGCGGCTCTGCTCGCCAGCGAACTGGTCACCGACGCCATGAGGCAGGACACGGATGGGCACGAGGCGGTTCAGTTGATGATCAGCTGGGTTGATGGCCAGTTGCGGGTGGAAGTGCACGAGGGATCGCGGCCCGATCCGGCGCCAGTGCCGGTGGAGCCTCAGCCCGACGCGGACACCCGGCGCGGCCTCACCCTGGTCCGCAACGCACGGCGGCGCTATCTGCGCTTCCGGTACTGGCCCGAGCAGGCCCGGCAAGGAAACAGATGACAATGATGGCGCCAGTCCGCGCGATAGTGGAGCGCCCGTACCGTATCTCTCTGCTCGCAGGCCCGGCCGCCGCGGCGCAAGCCCGCCGCCACGTCGGGGCGATCATCCGGGCCTGGGCCGTCCCCGTGGACGCCTACACCGCGGCCCTGCTCACCAGCGAACTGGTGACCAACGCCATCCGGCATGCGTCGGAGGAGCACGAGGCCATCGACGTGGTGATCAGCTGGGCGGCTGGCCTGCTGCGGGTGGAGGTGCACGACGGATCGCGGTCGGCCCCGGCCCGGGTGCACGCGCTGCCCTACGCCGA
>JAOPYP010000558.1 GCA_025964635.1 Actinomycetes bacterium
CTCGCTCACGGCTGCCAGTCGGCGCCGTCGAGGGTGCGGCGGAAACGCCGGACGTCGGTGCTTAACACCAGCCAGGGGTTCCGGCCGTCACGGCCCCGCGCGGACCAGGCGCGGTAGGTGGACAGGACTCGATCGAGATGTCGAGGTGCGGGAAGTCTTCCTGCAGGTCGTGCAGGGTCGTGGCGTCGTCATGATCGTTCTCCGTGGTCATCCTTCGCCTTCCCGTGTCGGTTCGGATCGGTTAATAGCCCCTGCAAGCCAGAGTAGGGCAAGTGACTCAGCAGACTCAAGTGATGCAGAGCGTGCAGGTCGCGCATGGTGATCACGGGTGGGAATGATCAAAATGTGCCACGGACACCGGAGCGGCCAGGCGAGCGTGTCGCCGCAGACCTGCGGCGGCGGATCGCGGCCGGCGAGTGGGAGGTCGACGAGGCGCTGCCGACCACGGCCGCGCTGGCCGAGCACTACGGCGTCTCCCAGGCGACGGTGACCCGGGTCCTGCGCAGCCTGGCCGCGGAGGGCCTGGTCCGCACCGTGCCGCGCTGGGGCACGTTCCGGGCCTGAACCCGGCCGCTAACTTGCGTGCTCTGGGACGGGCGCAATGCCAGGATTGGGGCATGCCCCGGGACCGTGATGTGGCCGCATTCGCTAAGCGCGCTGGAGGCTACGAGGAGGGCTGGCTCGGCCGGCTCCACCATGAGATCGCCGACCGCAGCGCGGACCTCGCGCTGGCCCCGGTACCCGCGCCGCGCCGGGTGGCCCGCTTCCAGGCCGGCGCCGCTGAGCACCTGCCCGAGCCCGACGGCGCGTTCGATCTCGTGGTCAGCACCACGTCGTTCGATCACTGGGCCGACCAGCAGTCCGGGCTGCGCGAATGCGCCCGGGTCATGGCCCCGGGCGGCCGCCTCGTCCTCGTCGGCCAGTTCTCGCCGCTGTACCTGCCCACCCTCATCGGCAGCCGCCGGGGTAAGGCCCGGACCCGCCGCCGGGCCACCCGCCTGCTGATCCGCGCCGGTTTCCGGTCGCCGGAATGGCACGCCCTGTATGCCGTCATAATCGGGGCGGTAACGGCGTCGAGGTGACCGTCCCGGGATCCGCCGTCTTCGCCGTCACAACAAACGTGGAGGTCGCTCATGCCGGCAGTCACCGGGGATACCGCCCGGGGCATCAGTGAGCAGGTCGCCGGGCGGCTGGCCGCGATCGACGCGCTGCTGCCCGCCCCGGTGGCCGCCGAGGGCTGCGGCGCCGAGCTGGCCGTCACCGGGCCGGGTGGCGCCCCGGCCGCGATGGCCACGTGCGAGCACTGGGCCGGCGAGCCAGGGTCGCTGGACCTGACCTGGGGCGCGGCCCGCAGGTTCCAGCTCACTCCGCAGGTCGCGGGCCCGGATGTGGCCGCCGCCCTGGACGGGCTGCTGGCCCGGTGGCGCGATCATCTCGCGGACGTGCCGGACGCGGCCGAGGCCGACACCGCCGCCGTGATCACCTGGCCGACCCGGGACATCGACGGGGCCAGGCCACTGCTGCGGCACGGGCTGGCCCCGCGCGCGGTCATCGCGGCGCGTGCCGCGGGCCGGCGCCCGGCGACCGCGGTGCCGGTGGACCCGGATGTGCGGATCCGCCGGGCCGGGTCGGCGGACCTCGAGGCGGTCGTCCGGCTCGGCATGGAGACCATCCGGTACGACGCCCACTTCGGGACCGTGGTCGAGCGGCCGGAGACGCCCGGCGCGCTGCGCCACGAGGCAGCCCGGGTGCTGGCCGCCCCCGATCCCTGGGTGTGGCTGGCCGAGCGGGACGGGGCGGCGATCGGCCTGCTCTACGCGGAACCGCCGGAGTTCGCGGGCTGGATCGCCCCGATGGTGCGGGCGGAGCCGGTGGCCTACCTCGAGCTGATGGACGTGCTGGCCGGCGAGCGCGGTGGCGGGGTGGCCGCCGCGCTGGCCGCGCAGTTGCACCGGGCCGCGGACGAATCCGGGGTGGCGGTCACGCTGCTGCACTATGAGCAGGTCAACCCGCTGTCCGGGCCGTTCTGGCACCAGCAGGGGTACCGGCCGCTGTGGACCTCCTGGGAGGCCAGGCCGGCCAGCACCCTCCGCTAGCGGGGCCAGTGCCTAGTGGCGCGGGCTGTCGCTCTCCCGCTGCATCCGGAAGAACGGCGACTGCAGGATGAACCGGGCCGAGAACATCAGCAGCACGCCGGCGGCGACGATGCCGACCAGCGACCAGATCCAGGGGGCCGGCGCGCCCTGCAGCGACTTGGCCAGGATCCAGCCCAGGAAGGCGGCCGCGCCGAGCGGCAGCAGGCCCAGGATCAGCGCATCCCAGGCGCTGCTGAACACGCGGCGCCGGTAGTACACCATGGTGGCCAGCGCGGTCAGGATGTAGAAGATCGAGAACAGCAGCCCGGTCACCGCGATGACGTTGGAGAACGCGGTCTGCACCGAGGTGGCGAGGTAGTACACGGTGCTGAGCCCGACGATGAGCAGGCCCACGATGATGCTGGCGGCGACCGGGGTGGCGTACCGGCGGGACACGTTGGCCAGGAATTCCGGCAGCGCCCGGTAGCTGGCCATCCCGTACACGATCCGGGCGCTGAGCACGATGCCGGTGCCCGTGGTGGCGATCACCGACAAGGCGATGGCCAGGGCCATCGCCTTGGCCCAGAAACCGCCGCCCAGGGCCTGGGCCACGGTGACGAGCGCGGTGCCGTTCTGCGAGGCGGCCTGGAGCTTGCCCGACGAGACCACGCCCTGGAAGCCGAGCTGGGAGACCGTGTAGATGATGGCCAGCAGGCCGACGGCCAGGATGGCGGCCTTACCGGGGTTGGTCCGCCGGTGCTTGACTTCCTCGTTGACGTACAGGGTGCCGTCCCAGCCGCCGTAGACGAACACCGCGGTGAGGAAGCCGGCCACCGCGCTGCCCTTGCCGTTCACCCCGGACAGGCTGAACCAGCCCTTGGTGATCTGGACGGTGCCGTGGTGATGGCTGAGCACGAACACCAGGCCGGCCACGGCCAGACCGATCAGGATGAGGTACTCGACCAGGGCCATGCCGACCTGGGCCCGTGCGGTGATCTTGATGCCCACGACGGCGATGATCAGCATGATGACGCCGACGGCCGCGCCGATGGCGATGTACTGCCAGGTGCTGGTGGAACTGGAGCCGAACACGGCCAGGACCGACGGGCCGAGCAGCAGGACCTCGGCCACGGTCCCGATGATGTACGCGGCGATCATCAGCCAGCCGGTCAGGAAGCCGAGGTACGGATTGATGGCCCGGCCGACCCATTCGAAGGACGCACCGCAGTTGGCGTTCCACATGTTCAGCCGGCGGTAGGCGTTGGCGATGATCAGCATGGGGATCGCGGTGAGGATCAGGATCGGGCCGCTGCCGTACGCGGTCGCCGCGGCCAGCGCGGCCAGCGACAGCCCCACCGTGGCCGCGGGCGCGGACGAGGCCATGCCGATGACCGTGTCCTGCGCGACGCCGATGGCGTTCGGCTCGAGGCGGGCGGCGGGCTGGGGCGGGATTCCCACGATCGCTGCGGCGGGTCGGTCCGTCATCAGGCTTCCTCTCGTGCGGCCCGGAGGGCCTCAGATGCTCCGCGCCGGCACGGAAGGCTTCCCCGCCCATTGCCCGGCCACCGCGCGATCATAACGATCATTTCCGGTATGAGGGGATAT
>JAOPYP010000559.1 GCA_025964635.1 Actinomycetes bacterium
AATTGGCGGTCCGCCGGAGGCCGGCCCCGTAGAACGGTACGCTCCCCGGCATGGGCTACCCGGGTGACGAGGGCGGCGGCCCGCCGGACAGCCGACTGGACGCGCCAGCTGGGCGCCGTAGTGGCCAGCGTGAAAGTACTGGGCGCCGTAGTGGCCAGCTAGAAAGCACTGGGCGCCGTGGCACCCAGCAGGAGAGTACGCCACGCGCTGGAGTGTGGCGGCCGGTGCCGGGTGAGGAAGACCCAGGAGTAGCGGCCGGTCGGCCGGGCCAGTTCGGCGGTGGTCAGTCCAGCGGCGGTCAGCCCAACGGCAGCCAGTTCGGCGGCGGTCAGTCCAGCGGCAGCCACCGGCGCCCGGACGGCGCCTCGTCCTACCCGGGCCCGGCCGCTGGCCCTGCAGGCCTGGGCTACCCGGCACCCGCCCCGGGAGCGGCGGGATACGCGCCCGCCAGTCCGGAACCGGGATCCAGGCGCGGAACCGGACGGCGCGGACGCGAAACAGCCGGGGCCAGCGACTCCGGGCGCAGCGACTCCGGGCGCAGCGAGCCGGGGCCCGGCAACTCTGGACCCCGTGCCGCGAGGGCGGTCCAGACCGCACCGCGGGCGGTCAGCGGCGGGCCCGCGTCGCGGGAGAACACGTGGCGCCGCCCAGAGCGGCGGCCTGGCCAGGAGATCCAGGGAGGGCCGGGGAACGGTCCGGCCAGCGGCGGATCCGGATCACCGCCCCGCGGGTCGCTATGGAGCGCCGGGGCGTTCCGGACCGCGGGTCCCGGCGGGCGCGGCCCGGTCCGGGGATTCCCGCCCGCCCCCGGAGCGCCCGACCCGGTGTACCCGCCGGGCCAGTTCTCGCCCTGGAACACGCCCGCGCTCCGGGCCATCAGCGCCGCGGGGCGTCCCGGCCTGACTGCCGGAGCCGAGCCCGGTACAGCGGAGCCGGAGTACTCGCTGCTGGCCGTGAGCGACCCGTCGGCGGACGCCACGGCCACCCAGACCTGGGCGGTGCTCAACGACGCCCAGCTGGGTGAGTGGAGCGCGGCCCCGGCGCGGCCCGGGCGGGACGAGAGCGGAGCCCCCGGGACCGGCGAGAGTGCCCAGACCGGGCCACGAGGGTTCTTCGAGCCGCCCGGCGGCCTCGCAGCGCCATCCGGGTCCACGGCACCCGCCGGGCACGCGGCGCCGTCCGGGTACGCGGGCCAGACCGGGCACCCCGGCGAGGCTGGTTTCCCCGGCGAGCCCGGATATCGGGGCCAGACCGGGCACCCCGGCGAGGGTGGCCTGCCCGGCGAGCCGGGATACCCGGGCCAGACCGACCCGTCGCTGCGGGCGGCCCGGCCGGGGGGGCGGCTGGCGGCCCGGCAGAGCCGCCAGCTGGACACCGGCGAGATCCAGGCGCCGGACACCGGCGCGGGCGGAACCAGGGCCGCGCGGTCCGCAGCGCGGGGCGGCAAGCCCCGCAAACCGCGCCGGCCGCCCAGCCGGGCCCGGATGTGGCTCATGCCGCTGGTCATGATGGTGGTCGTCATCGTCCTGATCACCGCGGCCTATCTGCACTTCGCCAGGGGGCAGGCGAACGCGCCGGCCGCCGCGCCGACGGCGCGGCAGAACGCAGCGTCCAGCAGCGCGTCACCCACCCTCGGCCCCTGGAGGCACATCACCACCCGGGCCGAGGATCCGACCGCCCTGGCGCTCAGCGAGCTGTTCCCGGCCCGTTACTCCGCGGGCGGGACCGTAGCCCGGACCACCCAGCGGTCCGGGCGCAACTGCCCGGGCACGGTGCTGGGGAACCGGCTGCGGGCCGCCGTGCGCAAGGCCGGCTGCACCCAGGTCATGCGCGCGAGCTACCTGTCCGCCGGGCAGAAGATCATGGCCACCATCGGCGTGCTGAACCTGGCCAACGTGACCGACGCGGAGCGCGCCGGAAAGGCGACCGGCGCGACCGCGTTCATCAAGCAACTGCCGGCCGCGCACGGCCCGACCAAGAACCTGATGAAGGGGACCGGGCTGGAAGAGGCCCAGATCAAGGGCCACTACCTGATCCTGACCTGGGCCGAGTTCACCAACCTGCGGGCGCCGGGCAGCGCGGCCCGGCGCAGGGAGCTGGACACGTTCTCCCGGCAACTGGTGACCAGTACCGCTGGCATCAGCCTGGCCAGCCGCATGGTGTTCGGCAAACCGCAGATCCCGTAGCCGGGCAAGTTCAGCCGGAAAGTGGCCTAGCCGGGCGAGTTCAGCCGGGAGGCGGCTCACCCGGGGCGAGGTCAGCCGGGAGGCGGCTCACCCGGGGCGCGCTCGGCGACAGCGGGCCGGACCCGCCGGGTGGCCAGAGCCCGCTGGGCGAGCTGGCCCGGCGGCGGGTAACGAACCTCTTCCAGGCAGAGCCCGTGCGGCGGGACGACCGGGACGGCAGGGTCGCGGACCCGGCCCGTGAGGACCTGGGCTGGCCAGGACGGTGGCCTGGCCCCCTCGCCCACCTTGAGGAGCGCGCCCACCAGGGCCCGCACCATCGAGTGACAGAACGCGTCCGCGACCACGGTGGCCTCGGCCACCGTGGGCTCCGGCCGCGCCCAGGAGAGGGAGAGAAGCTCGCGCACCGTGGTCGCCCCCTCGCGGCGGCGGCAGAAGGCGGCGAAGTCATGCTCGCCAAGCAGGAGCCCGGCGGCCTCGTTGATGGCGCCGACGTCCACCCCGTGGCGGTACCAGAGGGTGTCGTGCCGGCGCAGCGGGTCCGGCCCGGTCACGTCGTCGCAGACCCGGTAGGAGTAGCGGCGGCTCACAGCGGAGAACCGGGCGTCAAACCCGTCCGGGGCGGGGGCGACCCGGCGGACCCGGACGTCGGGCGGCAGCAGGCCAGCCAGCCTGCGCAGGAGGGCGGGCGCCGCCTCGAGCCACGCCATCGCAGGCAGATCGGCGTGAGCCACCTGGCCCCGCGCGTGCACGCCAGCATCGGTCCGGCCCGCCACGGTGAGCTGGACCGGGCCGGCCCGGTCCAGCACCCGGGTCAGCGCGTCCTCCAGCACCTGCTGGACGGTGCGCTGGGCAGGCTGGCGGGCCCAGCCGGAAAAGCCGCCGCCGTCGTAGCTGAGGTCGATCCGGACCCGGCAGGCCTCAGGACGCAACGGCGACGGCTCCCTGGTTACTTCTCCGACGCCTTGGCGGAGTCCCCGTCCTCGGCGTCAGCCGAGTCATCCGTCGCGGTCTCGTCCTCGGCCACCGTGTCCTCGGCACCCGTGTCCTCGGCCGCCGTGTCCTCCACTGCGGTGTCCTCGGCCACGCTGGCCTCGGCCACCGGGGCGTCCGCCTCGGCCGTGGCGTCAGCGTCGGCCACCTCGGTCGTCTCGCCCGCCGGAGCCGCGGCCGGGCGGCCGGCGGCCTGAGGCCGCCGTCCCCGGCGGCGGCGCGGCTTGGCTTCGGTTTCCTCCTGGACCAGCTCGATGACCGCGAGTGGAGCGTTGTCGCCCTTACGCGGGCCGATCTTGGTGATCCGCGTGTAGCCGCCCTCACGGGTGGCGAACTGAGGCCCGATCTCGGTGAACAGGGTGTGCACCACGCCCTTGTCGGTGACCACGGTGAGCACCTCGCGCCGCGCGGACAGGTCCCCCCGCTTGGCGAAGGTGATCAGCCGCTCGGCGTACGGCCGGAGCCGCCGGGCCTTGGCCTCGGTCGTCGTGATCTTGCCGTGCTCGAACAAGGCAGTCGCCAGGTTCGCCAGCAGGTGACGCTGGTGGGCTGCACTGCCGCCCAGCCGGCGGCCCTTGGTGGGCGTGGGCATCGGAACGTTCTCCTCGGTTCGCTGGCCGGGCCGGTCCGGCCCGGCCAGTACTACTCAGGATCAGTACTGCTCGGTCTCGACGTAGCTGTCGTCGTCGTCCGCGCCGTAGCTGTCGGCTGCGCTACCAGGGTCGAATCCCGGCGGGGAGTCCTTGAGCGCGAGGCCCATGTCAACCAGCTTCTGCTTGACTTCCTCGATCGACTTGGCGCCGAAGTTACGGATGTCGAGCAGGTCCTGCTCACTGCGGGCGACCAGTTCGCCCACGGTGTGAATGCCCTCGCGCTTGAGGCAGTTGTACGAGCGGACGGTGAGGTTCAGCTCCTCGATCGGCAGCGCCAGGTCGGCCGCGAGCGCGGCGTCCGTTGGCGACGGCCCGATGTCGATGCCCTCGGCCTCCACATTCAGCTCGCGGGCCAGGCCGAACAGCTCGACAAGGGTCTTGCCCGCGCTGGCCACGGCGTCCCGGGGACGCATGGACGGCTTGGTCTCCACGTCGAGGATGAGCTTGTCGAAGTCGGTCCGCTGCTCCACGCGGGTGGCCTCGACCTTGTAGGTGACCCGCATCACCGGCGAGTAGATGGAGTCGATCGGGATACGGCCGATCTCCTGGCCGGGCTGCTTGTTCTGGGCGGCGGAGACGTAGCCGCGGCCGCGCTCGACCGTGAGTTCCATCTCCAGCTTGCCCTTGGCGTTCAGGGTGGCGATGTGCAGGTCCGGGTTGTGCACCTCGACCCCAGCCGGCGGCGCGATGTCCGCGGCGGTCACCTCACCGGGTCCCTGCTTGCGCAGGTACATGACTACCGGCTCGTCCTGCTCCGAGGAAACGACCAGGGCCTTGAGGTTGAGGATGACGTCGGTGACATCTTCCTGGACCCCGGGGACCGTGGAGAACTCGTGCAGGACACCCTCGATCCGGATGCTGGTGACGGCCGCACCGGGGATCGAGGAGAGCAGCGTACGGCGGACCGAGTTCCCGATGGTGTAGCCGAAACCTGGCTCCAGCGGCTCGATGACGAACCGCGACCGGAAGTCGCCGACCTGCTCTTCATTCAGAGACGGACGCTGGGCGATGAGCATTGGTACCCCTTTCCGCGACGCCCGCTATTTGACGTCGCGATCTTCTGACGGCGAGCCAGATGCCGGTACGGCTCTGGCCGCCGTCCCCCGCTGGGCCGCCGCCCATGCGGCGGCCCGTAGCGAGCGTATTACTTCGAGTAGTACTCGACTATGAGCTGTTCCTGGACCTGGGTGTCGATCTGGGCCCGGGCCGGCAGGGCGTGGATCAGGATGCGCATCCTGTCCGGGATGACTTCCATCCAGGCGGGAGACGGCCGCTCGCCGGCTTCGGCGCGCGCCACCACCATCGGGGTCAGCTCCATCGAGCCTGGCTTGACCCCGATGATGTCGTTCTCGCTCACCCGGTAAGACGGAATGTCCACCTTCTTGCCGTTGACCACGAAGTGACCGTGCCGGACCAGCTGGCGGGCCATGTCCCGGCTCTTGGCGAACCCAGCCCGGTACACCACGTTGTCCAGGCGGCTCTCCAGAATCTGGAGCAGGTTCTCGCCGGTCATACCCCGCTTGCGGGTCGCTTCCTCATAGTAGCCGTGGAACTGCCGCTCGAGGATGCCGTAGACCCGGCGGGCCTTCTGCTTCTCCCGGATCTGGAGCAGGTACTCGCTCTCCTTGGGCCGGTTCCGGCCGTGCTCACCCGGCGGGTAGGGCCGGATCTCGATGGGGCACTTCGGCGAATCGCACTTAGCGCCCTTCAGGAACAGCTTCATCTTCTCGCGGCGGCAGAGCTTGCAGTCCGCGCCCGTGTATCGAGCCATCTTCGCGCTACTCCTCAGACCCGGCGCCGCTTAGGCGGGCGGCAGCCATTGTGCGGAACCGGGGTGACGTCCTGGATCGAGCCGACTTCCAGGCCGGTCGCCTGCAGCGACCGGATGGCGGTCTCCCGTCCGGACCCAGGACCTTTGACGAATACGTCGACCTTGCGCATTCCGTGCTCCATGGCACGGCGCGCCGAGGCCTCCGCCGCCATCTGCGCCGCGAATGGCGTGGACTTGCGAGACCCCTTGAACCCGACCTGGCCCGACGAGGCCCAGGCAATGACGTTGCCCACCGGGTCGGTGATCGAGACGATGGTGTTGTTGAACGTGCTCCTGATGTGGGCGTGCCCGTGAGCGACGTTCTTCCGTTCTTTGCGGCGCACCTTCTTGGCGCCAGTGCGGCTCTTTGGCGGCATCTGCTTCCTATTCAGTGAGGTCGTCGGTCCGCAGTGTGCCGAGGGTCCGGTGGTCTGGCCCCGGCCAGCAGTGGCAACGGGCGCGGACTACTTCTTCCCGGCCTTCTTCTTGCCGGCCACTGTCTTCTTCCTGCCCTTGCGGGTGCGGGCGTTCGTCTGGGTGCGCTGCCCGTGTACCGGCAGCCCACGACGATGACGAATGCCCTGGTAGCACCCGATCTCGATCTTCCGGCGGATGTCCCCCTGCACCTCACGGCGCAGATCGCCTTCGACCCGGTAGGTCGCTTCGATCCAGTCACGGAGCCGGACCAGGTCGTCCTCTCCGAGTTGGTGGACCCGGGTGTCGCCGCTGACGCCGGTAGCGCTCAGCGTCTCGTGCGCACGGGTGCGCCCGATTCCGTAGATGTACGTGAGAGCGACCTCCAGCCGCTTATCGCGGGGGAGGTCGACGCCAACGAGGCGTGCCATGGGCGGGCAGTTCTCCTTTTCATCGAGGAGGTCGTACGCGCCGCTCCCCCGCCCCTGCCCGGGCCGGGCCCCGGCCTCCTACCGGGGGTAACACGCGTGCGGCCGGGGCCGCACGCGTGTTGCGGTGCCTGTGGGTCGGGCGTCAGCCCTGGCGCTGCTTGTGCCGCGGGTCAGAGCAGATGACCATGACGCGGCCATGCCGCCTGATCACCCGGCACTTGCTGCAAATCTTCTTCACACTCGGCTTGACCTTCATCGTGGCCTCCTCCGGCGCTCGGACGGGTCAATGTCCTGCGTCAGTCCGTTACTTGTACCGGTAGACAATCCGGCCACGGCTCAGGTCGTACGGGCTCAGCTCAACGACTACCCGGTCATCGGGCAGGATGCGGATGTAGTGCATCCGCATCTTCCCGCTGATGTGGGCGAGGACCTTGTGCCCATTGTCTAGCTCCACCCGGAAGAAGGCATTGGGAAGTGACTCGACGATCCTGCCCTCGATCTCGATGGCGCCGTCCTTTTTGGGCATGTCCTCCGCGCTTCACTGTCGGGCCCGCTCGCCACCGGCGACGGTGTGCAGGCGGGTGTTGTCTACGTTTGTGTCGTGGTGCATCCCGGGACTGTGCCGAACCAGGAATGCGTGATCTAGTTCCCGTACCCGCGAGGCAACCGGCAAAAGCCAGCACAGGCAACTCACGAGCCGGAGCAGAGTCTACGCGACCCCGCCATACATTGCGAACCAGAAGCAGGGCAGAGAAATTCCCGGCTCCGCCGGCCCTTGCCCGGCCCCGCTACTGTGGAGCCTACTCCATGCAGCTATCCCCCTGGGCGCTGCCAGGGAAGCGGCGCGTCGCCGCTCCGGCCGCGGCGCAGCTTGGCCTCAGGCAGCTCGTACAGGTCGATTCCGGGCAGATCCGCCATGAGCTCGTCCAGTTGGCCGAGCGTCTTCGCCGCGTACGCCAGGTCCAGCCGCTCATGGAACTCCTCGGCCGTGAGCCGCCCCGCCGCGAGGTGCTCGCGCAGCAGGGCCGCGGTGCGGTCGCGGTCCGCGTCAGACGCGCGGATCTTCGGATCGCTTGGCATCCGCAACCTCCCGGGGTCTCTGTGTCCACCGTACCCAGGAGACTCAGTCTCCGCCGGCCCCGCTACGGCGGGACCGGGTCAGTCTCCGCCGGCCCCGCTACGGCGGGACCGGGTCAGTCTCCGCCGGCCACGCTACGGCGGGGCCTCAGCGGATGAACCGCCGCAGAGCGCTGAGGGCCCGCTCGGTGATCTCATCCACCGGGCCGGTGGCGTCGATGCCGAGCAGAATGCCCTCGTCCGCGTAGAACGCGACCAGCGGGGCGGTCTGCTCCTGGTAGACCTCGAGCCGGTGCCGGATCGTCTCTTCGCGATCGTCGTCGCGCTGGAACAGCTCTCCACCGCAGTCATCGCACTTATCCCGGCGCGCGGGCGGATCGAACAGCACGTGCCAGACCCGCCCGCAGCGACGGCAGGTCCGGCGCCCGGACAGCCGCCGGACCACCTCGTCGTCGTCGACCACGAGTTCCAGGACCACATCCAGCCGGGTGTCCCAGGAGGCGAGCATCTTCTTGAGCGTCTCGGCCTGCGGGACGGTCCGCGGGAACCCGTCCAGCAGGAATCCCGACTGCGTATCGTCCTCCTGCAGCCGGTCCGTGACCATGGCGATGGTTACCTCGTCGGGAACCAGGTCGCCGCGCTCCATGAACGCCTGAGCGCGGCGGCCGAGCGCTGTTCCCTGACTCACGTTGGTCCTGAAGATGTCACCTGTCGAGATCTTCGGGATGGACAGGTGCGACGCTATGAACTGGGCCTGTGTCCCCTTGCCCGCACCGGGGGGCCCGACGAGGACGACGCGCACTATCGCAGGAAGCCCTCATAGTTGCGCTGCTGCAACTGGCTCTCGATCTGCTTCACCGTGTCCAGTCCTACCCCCACCGCGATCAGGATGCTGGTCCCGCCGAACGGGAACTGGCTCCCTACCCCGAGCAGCGCGAACGCGACCATCGGGACGAGGGCGATGAGGCCCAGGTACAGGGCCCCTGGGGCGGTGAGCCGGCTGAGCACGTAGTTCAGGTACTGGGCGGTCGGCCGCCCGGGGCGGATGCCGGGGATGAACCCGCCGTACTTCTTCATGTTGTCCGCCACCTCGGTCGGGTTGAACGTGATGGACACGTAGAAGTACGTAAAGAAAACGATCAGGACGAAGAACAGTCCGATGTACAGCGAGGAGCCGCCCCCGCTAGCCCCGGTGCCCAGGTTGTTCTCCACGAACGTGACCCAGCTCGCCGGGTGGGTCTTGCTGCCGAAGAGCGTGGCGGCCAGCTGCGGGATGTAGAGCAGCGACGAGGCGAAGATGACCGGGATGACACCGGCCTGGTTGACCTTCAGCGGGATGTAGGTAGAGGTCCCGCCGTACATCTTGCGGCCCACCATCCGCTTGGCGTATTGCACCGGGATGCGGCGCTGGGCCTGTTCCATGAAGACCACGAAGGCCACGATGCCGACCCCGACCAGCAGCACGATGGCCAGCACGAACACGCCCTTGACGTGGTAGACGTCCACCATGTAGCCGGCCATCTGGGAGATGACGGTGGTGAAGATGAGCACGGACATGCCGTTGCCCACGCCCCGGTCGGTGATCAGCTCGCCCAGCCACATGATGACCCCGGTGCCGGCGGTCATGCAGAGGACCATGGTGGTGACGGTGAACACCGACGAGTTCGGGATCAGCGCCTTGGTGCAGTTCGGGAACAGGTTGCCGGACCGGGCGAACGCGACGATCCCGGTGGACTGGAGGATGGCCAGACCGATGGTGAGGTACCGGGTGTACTGGGTAATCTTGGCCTGGCCGGCCTGGCCCTCCTGGCGGAGGGTCTCCAGCCGCGGGATCACGACCGCGAGCAGCTGGAGGATGATGCTCGCGGTGATATACGGCATGATGCCGAGGGCGAACACCGATAGCCTGAGCAGTGCGCCCCCGCTGAACAGGTTCACGAGCTGGTAGACACCGGCCGCGCTGCTCGAGCTCTCCAGGCCGGTGCAGAACGTGACGGCCTTCTCGGAGATGCCCGGGGTGGGAATGGCCGCGCCGAACCGGAAGAGAGCCAGGATCCCCAGCGTGAACAGCAGCTTCTTGCGCAGGTCAGGCGTCCGGAAGGCCCGGAGGAACGCGGTCAGCATGCGCCGTCCTCAACTAGATGGGTCAACGGGGTGGTGCCGCGCCTTCCCGAGGGGTGGCGGCGACGGCCGGTGCGCCGCAGTGTAACGCGTCCACAGCACTGAAACAGCCCCCCGCGCGAGCAGGCGATGACTGTGCGCTGCTGGCCGGTGGACAACGCGACACGAGGGCGGCCCGGGGCGGGCCCGGCCCGCCGCCTGGTCGGCACGCGCATCACAGCTCAGTGACGGTTCCCCCGGCTGCAGTGATCTTCTCCCGGGCGGAGGCCGAGAACCGGTGGGCGGTCACTCTCAGCGCCACCCCGGCGTCCCCCTCGCCGAGCACCTTGACCAGCTCACCCGCGCGCACGGCGCCCTTGGCGACCAGGTCTTCCGGGCTCACGTCGCCACCCTGCGGGTACAGCTCGGCCAGCCGGCCGATGTTGACCACCTGGTAGGTGGTCTTGAACTGCAGGTTGGAGAAACCCCTCAGCTTCGGCACCCGGCGCTGGAGCGGCATCTGGCCGCCCTCGAAACCGGGGTGCACCTTGTTGCGGGCCTTGGTCCCCTTGGTCCCGCGGCCCGCGGTCTTGCCCTTGGACGCCTCACCGCGGCCGACCCGGGTGCGCTCAGTGCGCGAGCCCGGGGCCGGGCGGAGGTGGTGGATCCTCAGCATGTCAGTCGACCTCCTCGACGGTGACGAGGTGCCGCACCGCGTAGATCATGCCGCGGAACTCGGGCCGGTCGTCCTTGACGATCACGTGCCCGATCCGCTTCAGCCCCAGCGAGCGTAGGGAGGCCCGCTGCTCCTTGGTCCCCCCGATCGGCGACCGGGTCTGGGTTACCTTCAGCTGTGCCATCATCCTGCTCCGCTCAGCTGTTCCCGGACGCGGCGCCGAGCGCAGCCGCTGCTGCGCGCGCGCGCAGCATGGCCGCCGGGGCCACGTCCTCGATCGGAAGCCCGCGCCGCGCGGCGATTTCCTCGGGGCGCTTCAGGCTCTTCAGCGCGGCCACCGTCGCGTGCACGACGTTGATCGGGTTCGAGGAGCCGAGGGACCGGGACAGCACGTCGTGGATGCCGGCGCACTCGAGCACGGCGCGCACCGGGCCGCCGGCGATGACGCCGGTACCGGGGCTGGCCGGCTTCAGCAGCACCACGCCTGCGGACTCCTCACCCTGCACGGTGTGCGGGATGGTGCCCGCGATGCGCGGGACCCGGAAGAACGACTTCTTGGCCGCCTCGACGCCCTTGGCGATGGCCGCGGGCACCTCCTTGGCCTTGCCGTAGCCCACGCCGACCATGCCATTGCCGTCACCGACGATGACCAGGGCCGTGAAGCTGAACCGCCGGCCGCCCTGGACGACCTTGGCGACCCGGTTGATGGTAACGACCCGCTCCAGGTAAGCGGTGCCCTTATCGGCGCCGCCGCCGCGGCGGTCGTCACGGCGGTCACGCCGTTCACCGCCGCCGCCGCCACGCCGCGGAGCTCCTGCCATCAGATGTTCCTTCTCTCGTCTATCTCAACGCTCGCAGCGCGCACACCGCTCACAGGTCAAGCCCACCTTCGCGTACCGCGTCGGCGAGGGCGGCGATCCGGCCGTGATAGGCCCAGCCGCTCCGGTCGAAAACGGCGGCGGAGACCCCGGCGGACCGCGCCCGCTCGGCGAGAAGCGTGCCGACCTGACGGGCCTTGGCCGTCTTGTCCCCGCTGGTCCCCCGGAGCGCTTCTTCCAGGGTAGATGCGGACGCGACCGTCCGGCCCACGGTGTCGTCGATCAGCTGGACAGAGGTGTGCCGGGCGGACCGGGTGACGATCAGCCTGGGCCGCTCCGCACTGCCCATGACCTTCCTGCGGACCCGCGTGTGCCGCCGCGTCCGCGCGGCGGTGCGTCCCGGGGCCCGGGTCTTCGTGACAGCCATTGCTTACTTACCAGCCTTCCCGACCTTGCGGCGGACCTGCTCACCCTGATACCGGATGCCCTTGCCCTTGTACGGGTCGGGCTTGCGCAGCTTCCGTATGTTGGCCGAGACCTCGCCCACCAGCTGCTTATCAATTCCCTCAACGACAAGCCGCGTGGGTGTCTCGACGCGGAACGTGATTCCGTCCGGCGGCGTAACGTTCACGGGGTGGCTGAAGCCGAGCGCGAACTCGAGGTTCGAGCCGCGGGCCTGCACCCGGTAGCCAACGCCGACGATCTCGAGGGTCTTGCTGTAACCCTCGGTCACCCCGGTCACCATGTTGGCCACCAGCGTGCGGGACAGCCCGTGCAGCGCGCGCACCTTGCCCTCGTCGTTCGGGCGGGTGACCTTGAGGGTCCCGTCCTCCCGCGAGATCTCGATGGGCGGGGCGAGCTCCAGCGCCAGGCTGCCCTTCGGGCCCTTGACGCTGACCTCACGGCCGTTGATCGTGACATCGACGCCCCCGGGGATCTCCACGGGGAGCCGTCCGATTCGTGACATCGCGGTCTCCCTACCAGACGTAGGCGAGGACTTCCCCGCCTACCCCGCGCTTGTTCGCCTGCTTGTCGGTCATCAGGCCGTTCGAAGTCGAGATGATCGCGACACCGAGGCCGCCGAGCACCCGGGGCAGGTTGTCCTTCTTGGCGTACACCCGAAGGCCGGGCTTGGAGACCCGCTTGATGCCCGCGATGGAACGCTCCCGGGTCGGGCCATACTTCAGGTCCACCACGAGGCTCTTGCCTACCTCGGCGTCTTCCACTTTGTAGCCCGCGATGTATCCCTCCTGCTGGAGGATCTGCGCGATCCGGACCTTGATCGTGGAACTGGGCATGCCCACGGTGTCGTGGTACGCCGAATTGGCGTTGCGCAGACGGGTCAGCATGTCTGCGATCGGGTCGGTCATTGACATGGCCTGAGGGCCCTCCTCGCCGTGGTTTCCCGTGGGACCTGCGGCGTGGTCAGTGGGCGCGGCTCGCGCCCAGGTTGGTCAGCGGCCGTGCGCACCGTGCGCGCGGCCTGGTCGGCAGCAGCGGTGCGGCTACCAGCTGGACTTCGTGATGCCCGGCAGCTCACCGCGGTGCGCCATCGAGCGGAAGCAGATCCGGCACAGGCCGAACCTGCGGTACACGGCGCGCGGACGCCCGCAGCGGGTACACCGGGTGTACCCGCGCACCTTGAACTTGGGCGTCCTGTTCGCCTTGACGACTAGCGCCTTCTTCGCCACTCCTCAGCTCTCCTTGAACGGGAATCCGAGCCGCCGCAGCAGCGAACGGCCCTCATCGTCGGTGGTCGCCGTGGTCACGAGCGTCACGTCCATGCCGCGCTGACGGTCCACCTGGTCGGCGTCGATCTCATGGAACATGAGCTGCTCGTTCAGCCCGAACGTGTAGTTCCCCCGGCCGTCGAACTGCCGGTCGGACAGGCCGCGGAAGTCACGGATCCGGGGCAGCGCCAGCGACAGCAGGCGGTCGCAGAACTCCCACATACGGTCGCCGCGCAGCGTCACGTGCGCGCCGATGGGCATGCCCTCGCGCAGCTTGAACTGGGCGATCGACTTGCGGGCCCGGGCGATCGCGGGCTTCTGCCCGGTGATCACCGCGAGGTCGCGGACTGCGCCGTCGATCAGCTTGGCGTCCCGGGCCGCCTCGCCGACCCCCATGTTGACCACGATCTTGGTCAGGCTGGGGATCTGCATGACGTTGGCGTACCCGAACTCCTCGCGGAGGGCCGGGGCGATCTCCTGCCGGTAACGCATCTTGAGCCGCGGCGCGGGCGCTGCCGTCCGGGTCGCGGGCTCTTGCGTGGTGGTAGTCATCAGAAGTCCTTACCGCCCGGGCGGGAGATCCGGACCTTGTGGCCGTCGTCGTCGTAACGGAACCCCGCACGGGCCGGCTTCTTGGTGTCCGGGTCAACCAGCTGGACGTTGCTCACGTGGATGGGCGCCTCGGTGTTCGTGATGCCGCCTTCCTTGGCACCACGAGCGCCCTGGTAGTCCACCTTCTTGTTCTTGCGGACCATGTTGACGCCCTGCACCAGGACCCGCTGCCGCTCGGGGTCAGCGAGAATGACCGTGCCCTCCCGGCCACGGTCCCGGCCCGCGGTGACCACTACGTGGTCGCCCTTCTTGATCTTCATGCGCAGCGGCCTCGCCGACGCGCTGTTCTTCTTTGCCATCGCGGCCTTCCTGCCAGATGTGCCGGTCATCACAGCACCTCCGGTGCGAGCGAGATGATCCGCATAAACCGCTTCTCGCGCAGCTCGCGGCCCACCGGGCCGAAGATGCGGGTGCCGCGCGGGTCCCCGCCGTCCCTGATCAGGACAGCGGCGTTCTCATCGAAACGGATGTAGGAACCGTCACCGCGGCGGCGCTCCTTGCGGGTGCGCACCACGACCGCCTTGACGACATCGCCCTTCTTCACCCCGGCACCGGGAAGGGCATCCTTCACTGTCGCCACGATGACATCACCGATGCCCGCGTATCGCCGGCCGGAGCCGCCGAGCACGCGGATACACAAGATCTCCTTGGCACCGGTGTTGTCGGCGACCTTAAGCCGCGACTCCTGCTGGATCACGTCAACTCCTGCTTCCTGACGCCGGGGTTCTCGCGGGGGTGTGCCCCGCGGTGGTAACTACTTGGCCTTCTCCAGGATCTCCGCGACGCGCCAGCGCTTCGTCGCGGAGAGCGGCCTGGTTTCCATCAGCCGCACCCGGTCCCCGACGCCGCAGGCGTTCTCGCCGTCGTGCGCCGTGTACTTCTTGGTACGCCGGATGACCTTGCCGTACTTAGGGTGCTTCACACGGTCCTCGACGATGACCACGACGGTCTTGTCCATCTTGTCGCTGACCACGTAACCTTCGCGGATCTTGCGGTAGCCCCGGTCGGGCACCGCGCCCGCCTCGACGTCACTCACTGTCTTCCGCCTCCTCCACCAAGATCACAATGCCAAGCTCGCGTTCACGCTTCACCGTGTAGATGCGGGCGATCTCCTTGCGGACGGCACGCAACCGCCCGTGGCTTTCGAGCTGGCCGGTCGCGGCCTGGAAGCGCAGGTTGAACAGCTCCGTCTTGGCTTCCAGCAGCTTGGTATTCAGCTCTTCCTCGCTGGCATTCCGCAGGTCAGCAGCAGCCAGGCTTGCCATCAGCTCTCACCGACTTCACGGGTCACGAACTTTGCCCCTTCAGCTGGCAGAGCATGGGGAGCTTGTGTGCTCTTCATCAGCTCTCACCGACTTCACGGGTCACGAACTTGCACTTCATTGGCAGCTTGTGCATCGCACGGCGGAGCGCTTCGCGGGCCACCGGCTCTGCCACCCCGGACAGCTCGAACATCACCCGTCCGGGCTTGACGTTGGCCACCCACCACTCAGGCGAGCCCTTACCGGAACCCATCCGGGTCTCGGCCGGCTTCTTGGTCAGCGGGCGGTCCGGGTAGATCGTGATCCACACCTTGCCGCCACGGCGGATGTGCCGGGTCATGGCGATACGGGCGGACTCGATCTGCCGGTTGGTTACGTAGGCGTGTTCCAGGGCCTGGATGCCGTACTCACCGAAGGCCACCCGGGTGCCGCCCTTGGCGACCCCGTGCCGATCCGGCCGGTGCTGCTTGCGGTACCTGACCCTGCGCGGGATAAGCATTGATCAGCCCTCCTCACCCGCGGCGGGGGCGGCGGACACGGCCGCCGGCTCCGGCTGCGCGGCACCGGCCGGGGCCGCCGGGGGACGCTCGTCGGCACGGTCGCCGCCCGG
>JAOPYP010000584.1 GCA_025964635.1 Actinomycetes bacterium
CGCCAGCACGCCTGGCTGCGCTCCTTCTACGGTTCGATGCGGCCGTGGGCGAGCGGCCAGTGCTACCAGAACTACGTGGACCCGGACCTGAAGAACTGGCGGCAGGCGTACTACGGCGCGAACTACGCCCGGCTGGCCCGGATCAAGAAGACCTACGACCCGCTCCAGGTGTTCAAGTTCCCGCAGGGGATCACGCCGGCCTGACTGGCGGCGCCTGGCAGGCCCGCGCCTGGCAGGCCAGCGCTCAGTGTTCCAGCGCTCAGTGTGCCCAAGCTCAGTGTGTCCGGCTCAGCGCATCCTTGAGAGGGCGTTGATCGCCAGCAGCCCGAGGACCACCAGGAGGACCACGATGACCGCGGCCCTGTTCCGGTTGCGGCGGAACGTGGGTACCCGCGCCTTGTTCACCTTCATGTCGCTGTGGGCGCCGGCGGCCCGCCGGGCCCACCAGCCGATGCCCACCCCGAGGACAATGGCGAGGAGGCCATAGAGAGCCGACCCGGCCCCTCCCATTGCAGTGCCCCCTCCTGCGGGTTCTCGGGTACCCGTACCGGCAGAGCATCTCGCATCGGCGCGCTACTCTCCACCCCTTTCTCCTTGTTACCGGGCGGACACGGCCGGACGGGGTGGACGTCCGGCGGCCGGGGGCCGCGTCCTGGCCGCCGGTCAGCTCTGGCTCGACGCGGCCCAGATGTTGATCCCGGCCTCCACCGCGTGCTGGTCGATCTCGGCCAGTTCCTCCTCGGTGAACGACGACCGGCCGGCGGCGGCGAGGTTTTCCTCGAGCTGCGCGACGCTGCTCGCCCCGACCAGCGCCGAGGTGACCCGATCGTCGCGCAGCGTCCAGCTGATGGCCATCTGAGCCAGGGTCTGGCCGCGCCTGCTGGCGATCTCGTTGAGGGCCCGGACGTGCGCCAGATTCTGCTCAGTGATCTGATTCCGGCTGAGCGAGCCATCGCGCGACGCCCGGGAATCGTCTGGCACGCCATTCAGGTACTTGGTGGTCAGCAGCCCCTGGGCCAGTGGCGAGAACGCAATGCAGCCGATCCCTTCCTCGGCGAGCGTGTCCAGCAGTTCCTCCTCAATCCAGCGGTTGAGCATGGAGTACGAGGGCTGGTGGATGAGGAGGGGGACACCTAGCTCGCGCAGGATCGCGGCGGCCTCCCGGGTCCGCTCCGCCGAGTAGGAGGAGATCCCGGCGTAGAGGGCCCGGCCCGAGGTGACCGCGGTGGCCAGCGCACCCATGGTCTCCTCGAGCGGGGTGTCCGGATCGGCGCGGTGGCTGTAGAAGATGTCCACGTAGTCCAGGCCCAGCCGGCCCAGTGACTGGTCCAGGCTGGCCAGCAGGTACTTGCGGGATCCGCGGTCACCATACGGGCCGGGCCACATGTCGTAGCCGGCCTTGGTCGAGATGACGAGCTCGTCGCGGTACGGCCGCAGGTCCTCGCGCAGGATCCGGCCGAAGTTGATCTCCGCGGAGCCGTACGGCGGCCCGTAGTTATTGGCCAGGTCGAAGTGGGTCACGCCGAGGTCGAACGCGCGCCGCAGGATGGCCCGCTGCGTGTCCATCGGCCGGTCATCCCCGAAGTTCTGCCAGAGGCCAAGCGACACCGCAGGCAGCTCGATCCCGCTGCGCCCGCAGCGGCGGTAGGGCATGTGCTCGTAACGATCGGGTGCGGCGAGATAAGTCATGAGAGGGAGTCTTTCATTTCCCGCCGCGGGAAGCCGGGCGGTGCGCGGGAACCGGGGGCCTGCTGGCAGGATGTGATAGTTGCGTGGACGCAAGTAACAGGTCGGCGCGCAATCGAATACGGCGGGTGCGGCCCAGCGCCGCGCAGCGCGGGAAGACGACGCACAGGAAGAGGACGCTCCATGTATGACGCGATTCAGGCGGAGACCATCAGCCTCGCCGGGGCCGGCGGGGACCAGATTGAGGCGTACCTGGCCCGGCCGCTCGGGCCCGGCCCCTTCGGCAGCGTCGTAGTCATCCATCACATGCCGGGCTACGACGAGCAGACCAAGGAGATCACCAGGACGTTCGCGGTGCACGGCTACAACGCCGTGTGCCCCAACCTGTACTGGCGGGAGGCGCCCGGCGCCAGCCCGGACGACGCGGCGGCCACGGCCCGGGCCCAGGGCGGCGTGCCGGACGAGCGGCTCGTCGGCGACGTGGGCGGCGCGGTCGCGTACCTGCGGGCGATGCCGAACTCCAACGGCAAGGCGGGCACGATCGGCTACTGCTCGGGCGGCCGCCAGTCGTTCCTGGCCGCCGTGAGCCTGCCGCTCGACGCGGCGGTGGACTGCTACGGCGCGTTCGTGGTCGGCACGCCACCGGAGGGCATGCCCCTCAAGGTCGGCCCGATCGTGCACCTGACCCCGAACCTGTCCTGCCCGCTGCTCGGGCTGTTCGGCGCCGACGACTCCCATCCCTCGCCGGAGCAGGTCGCCGAGCTGCAGAAGGCCCTGGACGAGGCGGGCAAGACCTTCGAGTTCCACATGTACGAGGGCGCGGGGCACGCGTTCTTCTCGGTGAACCGGACCGCGTACCGGCCGGAGGCCGCGAATGACGGCTGGCAGAAGATCTGGGACTTTTTCGGCCGCTACCTGGCCAGCCCCACCCCGGCCCGCTGAGAGGAGACCGCTCATGTGCACCTATCTCACCGAGAAGGTCGACGTCGCCGGCAGCGGCAAGGGCACAGCCGGCTGGTTCAGGCTCAGCGAGGCGAGCGTGTATTTCGATCATCCGGTGCACGCGCCCGCCGAGCACACGCTGAACATCGACTTCCTCAACCCCGGGCAGGGACCGTCGGCCCGGGTGGCCGTCGAGCTGACCGCCGAGTCGGCCCGGGCGCTCGCCGAGGCCATCCAGGCCACGCTGGCGTCCGTCCCCCCGGGCCTCATCTAGCCGGCCCTATCAGCCGGCCCTATCAGCCGGCCGCGTGACCTGGCCGCCCTTATCTGGCCAGGCTCATCCCGGGAGCCCGCTCGCCCGGGCGGGCCCGGATTGTCGGTGTGCCGTGCCAGTATCGGACTGGCGGCACCCCGGCAACCCCCGGGCCGCCCGGGCGGGAACGCCGTCGTGGATGGCAGTGGCGGAGGCAAGGACATGAAAATCAGGGTCGATCGGGACGTGCTGGCTGAGTCGCTGGCCTGGGTGGCCAGGGCCCTGCCTACCCGGCCGGTGGTCCCGGTGCTGTCCGGCCTGCGCCTGGATGCGGGGACGGGCCTCACGCTGTCCTGCTTCGACTACGAGGTCTCGGCGACCGCGCAGATCGAGGCCGAGATCGGGGAACCCGGCACCGTGATCGTCCCGGGTCGGCTGCTCGCCGAGATCACCCGCAGCCTGCCAGCGCTGGCCGTCGAGATCGCGACGGACGCCGATGCGGTGAACCTGACCTGCGGTAGCGCGGAGTTCACCCTGTTCGCGTTGCCCGCCGAGGAATACCCGGACCTTCCCGCGGCGCCGCCGCTGGCCGGCACCGTGGACGGCGGGATTCTGGGCGCGGCCACCAGCCAGGTCGTCGCGGCGGCGAGCCGGGACGACACGCTGCCCATGCTGACCGGGGTCTGTCTCGACATCGACGGCGCGACCCTGACGCTGGCCGCCACTGACCGGTACCGCTTGGCGGTGCGGGACATGCCGTGGGAGCCGGTACAGCCGGGGCTGCGCGCGGCCGCCCTGGTCCCGGCGCGGACGCTGGCGGACGCGGCGCGGGCCATGACCCCCGGGGTGCCCGTCTCGGTCGCCTTCGCGCCGGGCACGCCCGGCGCGAAGCCGTCGGACGAGCCCCGCCCCGCCGAAGGCATGATCAGCTTCGGGATAGGCGGGCGCCGGCTGACCACCCGGCTGATCGGCGGCGAGTTCATCCGGTACCGGTCGCGGTTCCCGACCGAGTTCGGCTGCCGCGCCGACGTGGCCGCCGGGCCGTTCACCGAGGCAGTCCGCCGGGTCTCCCTGGTCGCCGACCGGGCCAGCCCGGTCCGGCTCACGTTCGGCCCCGGCCGGGTCATGATCGAGGCTCAGACCGAGGGCCGGGCGCGTGCGGTGGAGACGGTCCCCGCGGACTTCCAGGGCGAGGAGCCCGTGATCGCGTTCAACCCGCACTACCTGCTCGACGGCCTGACCGCGGCCGCGGTGCCAGGCCAGTCCCGGCCACACGCCGGGGATCCCGGCGATTCCGGCGCGGCCGGGACAGGACGGAGGGGCGACGCAGGTTCTGCGGACCCGGCCACCCCAGAACCGGGTAACCCAGAACCGGGCGCAGGACCGGGCGGCGCAGGGCCGGGTAGCACGGGGCCGGGCAGCGCAGGACCGGGCAGCGCTGGACCGGGTAGCACGGGGCCGGCCGATCCGGGGCTGCTCAGGATCGAGTTCACCAGCCCGGCCAAGCCCGCGCTGATTACCCGAGTGAGTCCCCAGGCTGATTCCGGGGGCGCGCCGCCGGAGGAGTCCGGGGTCGCGGATTTCCGCTACCTGGTCGTGCCGCTGCGGGCCGCGGGCCGCTCCTGAGCCCCGGGCACGGCCCGTCAGCCGAGCTGGGAGAGCCCTTCCCAAGTTCCTTCCGATCCATGGCCGATCCCGACGAAGTAATCCGCTTCGCCAAGCGGCCTGGGCAATCGGGGCCGCCTCCTTCAACCGGCTCTCGCATGCCCGTCCCCAGTCCGGTCCGGCGGACACTTTCGTCACGATTAACAACGACACGGTGTACGCGATCGCCCAGGTCGACCTGAGGTGCTGGCCCGCTGGAACTCAGCGTCCCCGACACCGGCGACCGCTTTACCAGCTCTCTGCAAGAAGAGCCAGGAGCGATTAATCCAGCTGCGGCCGCGGGGTCTTTATGGGTAGGCGCGGGTACGCCGGGCCGGTTTCGCCGGGAGGGTTCATGACTGTTCTGGATGTTGTGGGCAGCTACTACGACGCGTGGATCAGCGGGAAGGGGGACTTCAGCGCGGTACCGCTAGCACCAGATTTCGCCTTCACCGGGCCGGTAGGCTGCTTCGATTCCGCGGAGGGCTTCCGGGAGATGGCAGCGCAGGCGGGCCCGATGGTGACCCGGTTCAGCGTCCGCCGCCAGTTTGCGGAGGGTGACACAGTGTGCTCGATCATCGACTGGGAGATGGCGCTGCCGATAGCGGCGATGACGTCGGCGGAGATCCTGGAGGTGCGGGACGGGCAGATCGTGCGCGGGGAGCTGATCTATGACGCTCAGGAGCTGCGGTCGGCCATGGCAGCCGGTGCCTGAGCGGCGATGAGCGCCGCCTGGCTTACTACCTGCGGGCCAGAACCGCTGACCCGCCGCCATGACCTGCCGTGACCGGTGGTGCGCATCGCGAGGTGGAGCAGACGCTGCTGGCCGGGGCGAGGGCGGGCGATGAGGACGCGTTTGGCGTCCTCATCGCGCCCTACCTGCGTGAGCTGCACGCGCACTGCTACCGGATGCTCGGGTCGGTGCACGATGCCGAGGACGTGCTGCAGGAGGTCCTCATGCGCGCCTGGCGCCATCTGGGCACCTTCGACGGGAGCGGATCGGTGCGGGGATGGCTATACCGGATCGCGACCAACCGGTGCCTGACGGCCCGCTCGCGCGCCGCCGCCTCGCCCGCTCCTGCTCTCAGCCCGGCGCCTCCGCCGCCCAACGCCTCCGATGTCGAGGTCACGGAGCTGGACCCCTATCCCGATGCGTGGCTGCGCGAGCTGGCCGGGCACGGCGATCCCGCCGCCGGGTATGAGGTCCGCGAGAGCGTCCAGCTGGCCTTCCTGACTGTCATCCAGCTGCTGCCGCCGCGCCAGCGCGCCGTGCTGCTGCTGCGCGACGTGCTGGGCTTCTCTGCCGCCGAGACCGCGCAGATCCTGCAGGCCAGCCGGGCCGCGGTGAACAGCGCCCTGCAGCGGGCGCGGGCCACGCTGGAAACCCACCGGGCCTCCGGGCGCATTCGCCCGGCCAGCCCCCCCGGCCCGGGCGCCGAGCGCGCGCTGGCGGGCCGGTTCACCGCGGCCTGGCACGCCTGCGACATTCCCGCCCTGGTGTCGGTGCTGGCCGAGGACTGCCTGCTGACCATGCCCCCGGCGCCGCTCGCCTACCGGGGCCGGGAGGCCATCGGGTTGTTCTTCGCCACGGTGCCGGCGGGCGGTGACCTGACCGCCATCCGGCTGCTCCCCACCCGCGCCAACGGGCAGCCCGCCGTGGCCGCCTACCTGCGCGACGGCGCCATCGCGCGGGCCTACGGCATCATGGTCCTCACCGTCCATGCGGGCCTGATCGGCGAGATTACTGGCTTCGCCGACCCGGAGCTGTTCCCGCTGTTCGGCCTCCCGAGGCAGGCGGACTGGCCGCCTGGCCAGGCCGGCTGAGCTCACCGGAGGTATCTGTGGCTTACGACGAGGATCTGGCTGACCGAGTACGGGCGGTGTTCCCGGCCGCGGAGGCGGTGACCGAGCGGCAGATGTTCGGCGGCCTGGCATTCATGCTCGGCGGCCACATGTTCTGCGGCGTCGTCAAGGACACCCTCATGCTCCGGCTCGGGCCCGACGGCGCCCGTCGTGCCCTGGACCGGCCGTATGTGCGGCCGATGGACTTCACCGGGCGCCCCATGAAAGGGATGGTCTTCGTCGAGCCCGGCGGCCTGCACGGCGCCGCGCTGCGGCACTGGGTCGACGCCGCCGCGCAATACGCCCGCGGCCTGCCGCCCAGGCAGCCCGCACCGCCGGCCAGGAAGCGCCGATGACATGACTAGCGGGCACATGCGGTGGCAGGCGGGGACCCTGACCGCCACAAGGCCGCCCGGATCCGGTTCAGCCGCTCCGGGCTACCCAGGCCATCGCCGGTAGATTACGCACTCCCACCGATCAGCCGGAGCTGATGACCGGGCAGATCTCAGACGCGGGGAGCAGGCCGGAAGCGGGCGCGGAGCCGCCACAGCGCGTGGCCGGTCCACAGTACCCGGGCGGCCCACACCACCCGGCTCAGCCAGGGCGCACCGGCCAGCAACGGCAATGCTTCCAGCCAGGCCCCGCGCCGCCAGAGCCGGAGCGCGACCCATCCCGCGGCGGTGGCCACGAGCGTGGCCGCGAGGACCATGGCCAGGACCGTGAGCAGAACCACCTGCAGCGCCCCGCCGTGGACGAGGGCGGACACGGCCAGCAGCAGGAGCGTGAAGCCACCCGCGGCCAGCAGGCCGAGTGCCAGCATCAGGCGCCGGGCACGCCGCGCCCAGTCGCCCACCCGGACTGCGCTCTGCATCGCCACCTGATCCTCCCGTCCCGGGGGCGCGTCCCCCGCCCCCTGCTGCCAACACGATATGTCGCGAAAGCTGAAGGGGCAACACATCGTCACCACGATGGGGGACGGCTCAGTCCGCGACCGCCCGCGGCAGGCTGGCACCGAGCGCGTCGAGAGTCGCGGACCAGGGGAACTGGTCCAGGTCGGCTCCTCCGGCGTCGGGCTCCGGGAGGGCCGGGACACCCCCGCCGAACAGGACCGTGACCCCCCACGACCGCAGCTTGCCGATGTTCTCCGTGAACACCGGATGCGCGGCGTGGGCGTGGTTGGTGGACGGCAGCGCCACGACGGGCAGGCGCTTGCCGAACGCCTCGACCAGGATGCCGAGGGCCAGCGTGTCGCAGATCCCGGCCGCCCATTTGTTGATCGTGTTCACCGTGGCCGGCGCGACGATGATCGCGTCGGCGGGTGGCAGCACATCGGGTTCGCCCGGGTTCTTGTACTCGCTGCGGACCGGGTGCCCGGTGAGCCGCTCCAGGGCCGCGACGTCGGTGAACCGCCGGCCCGCCGGGGTGGTCAGCACGCAGACGTCCCAGCCGCGCCGCTGGGCCTGGCCGGCCAGCTCGCCCACCTCGGCGGCAGGCGGGGCGGCGCAGGCGATCACGTAGAGCACCGGCAGGCCGGCCGCTGCCGGGCCGCCCGCGCGGGTGCCCGCCGCGGGAGGGGTGGTCACGCCCCATCCAGTCCGGCCGGCCAGCGGAATTCCCCGGCCGAGTCGCGCTCCAGCGGTACCGCCTGGACCACCGCCGCCACCTCGAGTGGCCCGTAGATGTGCGGGAACGGATCCGCCCAGCCCGGTACCGGCTCGTGGCGGATCCCGGCCCTGATGCGGCCGGGGTCGAGCACCAGCAGGACAAGGTCCAGCGGCTCATCCAGGTAGAACGCGCTTGCGACCGGCAGGACCTGGGCCGCGGTGCTCGCGTGGATGAATCCCTCCTCGCCCAGCGACCGGCCCCGGGTCGACGTGCGGTACTCGCCGTCCCGCTGAGCCTGGTCCCAGTCCGGCACGGTCGCGATGTGATACAGCCACTCCATCCCGCGGGTTCCCCTCCTGGTGAGGCGCTAGTTCAGGAAGTAGCTGCTGCCGCCGGTCTCCGGATTGGTGACCTGGGCGATCACCGAGATGGCCCCGGCGTGGGCGAAGACGAGCGTGATGGTGATGTCCCGGCCGCCGCGCATCGGCCTCGCCCCGGTGATCAGCAGGTGCGCGCTGTTGGGCACCAGCCGCAGGACGTTGTGGCCGGGAATGCTGACCGCCGGGATCGTGTGCATGGTCAGGCTGCCGTGTCCCTCGGCCGCCCGGAACGTGACCCGGCCACCCACGCTGGTGCGGGCGCGGATGAGCCGGTCAGGACCGCCGTTGTTCCGGATGACCAGGTAAGCGGTGGTCTCGCCGGGCACCGAGGGCTGCGGCACCATGGCCGTCGACAGCTCGATCGCCGGGCCGGCGCTGGCTTTCGCGTAGCAGCCGGTGAGGCCGGCCGCCGCCAGCACGATCAGGCCCGCGGCCGCGGCTGCGCGCGCGGCCCGGCCGGCAGGCGCC
>JAOPYP010000677.1 GCA_025964635.1 Actinomycetes bacterium
CGCCACCGCACCGTCCCGGGTGCCGGTCCGCCGGGCCAGGCGGACCAGGCTCACCCGGCGCGGGCGCCGGCTGGTCTTTGTGTCGGTGGTTCTCCTCGTCGTGGCCATGATCACCCCGGTTCTCCTCGCGGTGGCTTCCGGGGCCCAGGCGGCCAACCACGGCGTGCCGCCGTCGGCCGTCCGGGCGGGCCTGCGGCAGGTCGTGGTCACGCCCGGCCAGTCCCTGTGGTCGATCGCGTTGCGTGCGGAGCCCAAGGCCGACCCACGGGTGGTCGTCCAGCAGATCATGGACTACAACGCGCTGGGCAGCCAGGTCGTGGTGCCGGGCGAGAGTCTCTGGGTGCCCGGGGGCTGATGGCGCGGCGGGGGCTCACGATTCCCGGCGCTGGGGCACGCCGGGGATTGTCGCCGGGGATGGGGGCGCCACGGCGTTCGGGTTCCGGCCGCGTCTGGGGCGGCCGCGTCCGGGCCGATTGCGGCCGGGCCGGCCGGGCGTCGCCGCCGGCCCTGCTTCACCCGCGTGACGCGGGTTTTCCTGTCTTTCCCGGGCGGCCGCAGGGAGTCCACCGGAAAATTGCGGAACCGGCGCGTGGCCGCTTGCGCAGCCCTGGGTGTCTGCTCTAGCGTGACCACAACATCTAGTAGTTACAGCGCTGTAGTTCGCGTACAATTAGTGGTATCAGGGGTCTGCTTTGGTCCGGGTCGCCTGGGGAGGTGATCGTGTGTTCTGCCCGTACTGCAAGAACGCGGAAAGCCGTGTCATCGACAGCCGGACCGCCGATGATGGCGCTGCGATCCGCCGCCGCAGGTCATGCCCGGCGTGCGGACGGCGCTTCACCACCCAGGAGACAGTGATCCTCATGGTGGGCAAGCGCAGCGGCGCGACTGAGCCGTTCACGCGCGAGAAGATCGTTCACGGGGTCCGCCGGGCCTGCCAGGGCAGGCCGGTCACGGAGGACCAGCTGGCCATCCTGGCCCAGCAGGTCGAGGACACGATCCGGGCCCGGGGTGCGGGCGAGGTCGCGTCACACGAGGTGGGCCTGGCGATCCTCGGGCCGCTTCGTGACCTGGACGAGGTGGCCTACCTGAGGTTCGCCTCGGTCTACCGGGGGTTTGAGTCGCTTACTGATTTCGAGGATGAGATTTCCGCGCTGCGAACGGCGCGGCAGGAGTCGGGCGCGCTGGCGCCCCCCTCCTGACCAGAAGTGGAGTTCGGAATTCGCACTACCACATCGACGGATGGGCCTGGACGGGCCCGCTTGGGGTCCGCGGGGATCCCGGAAGGGGGAATGACATGACGGAGACGGTGAGTGGATCTGCGCCTCGCGGAGGCAAGGGTTCGCGCAAGGGGCTCACGATCGGGCGGATTCACACCCGCGAGGGCGTGCACCCGTACGACGAGGTCACCTGGGAACGCCGCGACGTCGTCATGACCAACTGGCGGGACGGCACCGTCAACTTCGAGCAGCGGGGTGTCGAATTCCCTGACTCCTGGTCCGTCAACGCGGCCAACATCGTCACGACCAAGTATTTCCGTGGCGCGGTCGGCACCCCGGAGCGGGAGTGGAGCCTCAAGCAGCTGGTCGATCGGGTGGTCGGGAAGTACGTGGCGGCTGGCCGCGAGAACGGCTACTTCGCCAGCCCCCAGGACACCGAGATCTTCGAGCATGAGCTCACCTACGCGCTCATCCACCAGATCTTCGCCTTCAACTCCCCGGTCTGGTTCAACGTCGGCACCAACTCCCCGCAGCAGGTATCGGCGTGTCAGCCCTACGACGCGCAGGTGAGCACCCCGGCTGGGCTCATTCCGATCGGCAAGCTGGTGGCTGATGACGCCGTCGGGACCAAGGTGTACGACGCCCGCGGCCTCACCAGGATCGTCGCGACGAAGTCCAACGGCGTGAAAGACGTGCTGCGCCTGCACACGAAGGCCGGGTACACGCTCGACGTCACCGGCGACCACCTTGTCTGGCGCGCCACGGATCTCGTTAACGGCGCCTTCGTAGCCGCGGGCACCCTCCGTGTTGGCGACGCCCTCTTGCAGGTGGAACCGGAGGTTGGGGGTTCGGATCGCCAGGTGCTGGAGATCGCGGAGATCGAGTCGCTGGGCGCCATGGAAGTCTTCGACATCCAGACCGAGAGCGGCGAATACCTCTCCGCCAACCTCCGGGTGCATAACTGCTTCATCCTGGCGGTTGACGACACGATGGACTCGATCCTGGACTGGTACAAGGAAGAAGGACTGATCTTCAAGGGCGGCTCCGGGGCCGGGGTCAACCTGTCCAGGATCCGGTCCTCCAAGGAGCTGCTCTCCTCCGGCGGCACGGCCAGCGGGCCGGTCTCCTTCATGCGCGGCGCGGACGCGTCGGCTGGCACCATCAAGTCCGGCGGGGCCACCCGGCGGGCCGCGAAGATGGTCGTCCTCGACGTCGATCACCCCGACGTGGAGGAGTTCATCGAGACCAAGCTGCGCGAGGAAGAGAAGGTCCGGGTTCTCCGTGACGCCGGGTTCGACATGGACCTGGGCGGCAAGGACATCGCGAGCGTGCAGTACCAGAACGCCAACAACTCGGTCCGGGTCTCCGACGAGTTCATGGGGGCGGTCGAGCGGGACGGCAAGTTCGACCTGGCGGCCCGGCTGACCGGGGAGACGGTCGAGACGGTGGACGCCCGGGCCCTGTTCCGCAAGATGGGCCAGGCGGCCTGGGCCTGCGCCGATCCTGGCATCCAGTACGACGGCACTATCAATGACTGGCACACCACCCCGGAATCGGGCCGGATCACCGCCAGCAACCCGTGCAGCGAATATGTCCATCTGGACAATTCATCGTGCAACCTGGCCAGCATTAACCTGCTGAAGTTCCTCCGGGAGGACGACACCTTCGCGGTGGAGCGGTTCCGGCAGATCACCGAGCTGATCATCACGGCCATGGACATCTCCATCTGCTTCGCGGACTTCCCGACCGAGAAGATCACCGAGACCACCCGGGCGTACCGGCAGCTGGGGATCGGCTACGCCAACCTGGGCGCGCTGCTCATGGCGACGGGCCACGCCTACGACTCCGACGGCGGGCGGGCCATCGCGGCGGCCATCACGTCCCTGATGACGGGGACCGCCTACCGGCGGTCCGCGGAACTCGCGGCGGTGGTCGGGCCGTACGACGGCTACAAGCGGAACGCGATCGCGCACAAGCGGGTGATGCGCAAGCACGCTGACGCCAGCAAGCGGATCAAGCCGCTCGGCGGTATGGACGAGGAAATTCTCGTAGCGGCGAATAAAGCGTGGGATAAATGCCTAACGCTGGGCGAGAAGAATGGCTACAGAAATGCTCAGGCGAGCCTACTGGCGCCGACTGGCACTATAGGCTTGATGATGGATTGTGACACAACTGGCGTAGAACCGGATTTGGCTCTGGTCAAATTCAAGAAACTGGTCGGCGGCGGTTCCATGCAGATCGTCAACCAGACCGTGCCGCGAGCCCTGAAGAACCTGGGCTACCAGCCGGAGCAGGTGGAGGCGATCGTCGAGTACATCGCCGAACACGGCCATGTCGTCGATGCCCCCGGGCTCCGGCCGGACCACTACGAGGTTTTCGACTGCGCCATGGGAGAGCGTGCAATTGGCCCAATGGGCCATGTGCGAATGATGGCTGCGGTGCAGCCCGCGCTCTCCGGGGCCATCTCGAAGACCGTGAACCTGCCTGAGTCGGCCACGGTCGAGGACATTGAGTCCATCTACATGGAGGGATGGAAACTCGGGCTCAAGGCGCTGGCCGTCTACCGGGACAACTGCAAGGTGGGCCAGCCGCTATCCGACGCCAGGAAGAAGCCGGCCGCCGCGGCGGCCGAGCTCGCGGCCACGCCGCACGAGGTCCGGCCGGTGCGCAGGCGGCTGCCGAAGAACCGCACCGCGTCCGTGACCAGCTTCTCGGTGGCTGGCGCCGAGGGTTACATGACGGCGTCCAAGTACGCGGACGACGGCGTGGGCGAGCTCTTCCTGAAGCTCGGCAAGCAGGGATCCACCCTCGCGGGCGTGATGGACGCGTTCTCGATGGCGATCTCCATCAGCCTCCAGTACGGGGTGCCGCTGGAGAAGTGGGTGGAGAAGTTCACCAACATGCGCTTCGAGCCGGCCGGCATCACCGACGACCCGGACATCCGGATCGCCAGCTCGGTCCTGGACTACGTGTTCCGCCGGCTGGCCCTGGATCACCTGCCCTACGAAACCCGCGCCGAGATGGGCATCCTGTCCGCCAGCGAGCGGACCGCCCAGCTGGCCGGCGAGGACCCGACAGCGCTGGCCGAAGAGCAGGACCCAGGGGAGATGGCCCAGTCCGCGCCGGTCGAGCGGGCCCAGGGCCGGTCCGAGGAGCGGCCGGAGCCAGCCGGGACCGACGCGCCGTACCAGCCGCACAGCTCCACCGAGCTGATCGAGGCGCAGCAAGGCCGGACCGCGGACGCCCCGCTGTGCCTGACCTGCGGCACCAAGATGCGCCCGGCCGGCAGCTGCTACGTCTGCGAAGGCTGTGGCGCCACCAGCGGCTGCAGTTAGAACTGAGCAGTATTGCATTAGATGCAACATCCGATACACCTCCCAGGGGGGTGTAGTAGTCGCAGGTAGGAGGGGCGAACAGGAGCCCGTCTCCCGTTCGTCCCTCCGGATGAGGTGCTGATCGCGGCTTGGCTAGTTCAATGATGTTGCGTTGAATGCAACGAGGAAGTGGGGTGTTGAGCCTCAGTGTCCAGGGTCGGTGCGCCGGGCTGTTGAGCCAGATCGAGCAGGATGCGCTTGATGACGGGAAGCCGATTGGGTCGGCGTTGCGAAGGTGCATGCTGCTGGGCAGTCGGACGGGGTCGTCGCAGTTGCGCGAGTGGGCGACCCTGGAACTCAAGGGTTATCCGGTTCCTGTCGAAGTTCCGGATTACCGCGTCATCGCCGAAGAGGCATCGGCAGCCGGAAAGTTGCTAACCCAACCCGCTAAACATGCTAATCGCCGCTAAGATTAGGTCGTTTGTTAGGTTGGTTGGGAGGTTCCTTGCACAGCTTCACTGACCTTGGCGCGCTCATCGGGATGGTGCCCTCGGAGGTCGTCACCCGGCTCAGCGCGCTCGGCCTCACGCACCAATACCTGCTATAGGCGAATTAATGACCCCGGAACCAAGCAGCAGCGCATCCGCGAACATAGCCTGCGCCGGGCACCGGTCACGTTCCGCCTCGCAGACATCAGGACGGCGGGGCCAGGTGTCAGTGACCAGACCATCCGGCTCGTCCTGGAGCAACTGAAGAACGAGGGCAAGGTGCGGGCCGACGGAACCGGCCGCGCGGCAACGTGGACCCGGTGCCGAATACCGCACATTCCCAATAAATGCTCTGCGCCAGCAAACCTTTTATATTGGGACTATGAGGGTGCCCTCCTGGTTGTGCGCTGATACCGGCTGGGCATCCGAGTATGCTGTGGCCATGCCGGCGTGGAAGGCGATCGAGCAGGCGGAACCAGAGTTCGCCGGGCGGGTGCGGCGGCTGTTTGACGCCGGTCGCCATAAGACAATCGCGACGCTGCGCGCCGATGGCTCGCCACGCGTCTCGGGCATCGAGTGCGAGTTCACCGACGGCGATCTCCGCTTCGGTTCGATGACCGGCGCACGCAAGGGGGCGGACCTCAAGCGGGATCCCCGCTTCGCCCTGCACGGCCCGGCCTTCCACCCTGAGGAGGGCAAGGAGGGCGACTGGCCGGGCGAGGCGAAGATCGCCGGACGAGCCATTCCCGCTGGCCCGGTGGCCACGGACGAGGGGAGTGAGCAACCGGACGGGCAGATGTTCGCCGCCGACATCACCGAGGTCGTCATCACCAGACTCAACGCCGAAGCCACCAAACTCGTCGTTGAGTCCTGGACGCCTGAGCAAGGACTGCGAAGGGTCGAGCGGGACTAAGGATCTTCAATTGTGAGGGTCACTGTAGGGATCAGGTTAGATGAGCATCCGGGCTCGTACTTGAGCGCTGCATGAGCAGTGAGCCAGGTACTTGTGACTCCCAGCGATAAGTGGCCTTTCCCAGATTTATCTGGCGTGGCTGCGGGCCCGGGGCTGGGAATGAGGCCGCAGCGGCCGCATGTTGACCATTGCCGACTGACTCTCCTGCCCCCGGGAAGAAAGCAGGCCCGTGACGTCCTCGCCGGCCACCATGCGCGCCGTCCGGCTCTCCGCCCCCGGGCCTGTGGGCAACCTGCGGCTGACCACGCTCCCGCTCCCGCCCGAGCGCGACGGCTGGGTGCGCATCCGCGTCGAGGCGTTCGGCCTCAACCGCTCGGAGCTGAAGCTCCGGCTGGGTCTGAGCGTGGGCGTCAGCTTTCCCCGGGTGCCGGGTATCGAGGCTGCCGGCACCGTGGACGCGGCCCCGGCCGGCAGCGGGCTGGCTCCCGGGCAGAAGGTCGTCGCGATGATGGGGGACATGGGGCGCACCTACGACGGCGGCTATGCCGAGTACACGTCGGTGCCGCTGTCCCAGGTCATCCCCGTCGACACCGAGCTGCCCTGGGAGGTGCTGGGCGGCCTGCCGGAGATGGTGCAGACCGCCTACGGCTCGCTCACCATCGGCCTGGACCTGCAGCCCGGACAGTCCGTGCTGATCCGCGGCGGCACCTCCTCGGTGGGCCTGGCCGCCGCCGCGCTGGCCACATGGCGCGGCGCCACGGTGCTGTCCACGACCCGGCGGGCCGGCCGCCTCGCGTTGCTGAAGGAGCACGGCGTCGACCACCCCCTGCTCGACAGCGGCCTGCTCGCGCCCGCCGTGCGCGAGCTGTACCCGGACGGCGTCGACGCCGCCCTTGATCTCGTCGGCACGCCGACCCTGCCCGATACTTTGCGCGCGGTGCGCGTGCACGGCACGGCCTGCTTCGGCGGCAGCCTCTCCGGCCAGTGGACGGTGCGGGACTTCTCCCCGAACGAGTACCTGCCGAAGGGTGTGCGCCTGGCGGGCTA
>JAOPYP010000717.1 GCA_025964635.1 Actinomycetes bacterium
GGCAGGAAGTGGAGCTGCTGCTGGACTTCCGGCAGGTCATCGAGCAGCAGATCGCCCGCACGGCGGCCCTGCGCCGGACCGACACCGACGCCAAGGCCATCCGCGCCGCGCTGGCGGACTACGAGCGTGCGGGCGACGACCGCGACTCCTCCCGGATGGCTGACCTCGCGCTGCACCGGGCCGTCGCGGACGCCACGCACAACCCGCACCTCACCAACCTCAGCCTGAGCATCAGGCACGACATTAGCTTCGGCTTCGAGGCCGAGCCCTACAGCCCCGAGGTACGAGGCCGGGCGCTGCACCAGCATCCGGTGCTGGCCCAGGCCGTCATCGACGGGAACCCAGACCAGGCGGCCGCGCTGGCCGCCGAGCACTTCTCGCTGACCGAGTCCATGCTGCGCGAACTGCACGCGCGGGTCATGTTGCGAGCCGGGACACCACAGGAGTAGCCCATGCCATTTGCCGCCGTGAACGGAATCGACCTGCACTACAGGCTCGCCGGGGACGGGCCCGAGACCATCGTGCTGGTCAACGGGCTCGCCGACGACCTCGAGACCTGGGCCTACCAGGAAGCCGACCTGATCGCCGCCGGGTACCGGGTGCTGATGTTCGACAACCGCGGCATCGGCCGGACCAGCAAGCCGGCCGGGCCGTACTCGTCCCGGCTGCTGGCCGACGACGCCAAGGCGCTGGTCGACCACCTGGGCATCACGGGCTTCCACCTGCTCGGGGTGTCCATGGGCGGCATGATCGTCCAGGAGTACGCCCTGGCCTACCCGGAGGATCTC
Organism: Actinomycetes bacterium; assembly: GCA_025964635.1. GTDB lineage: Bacteria > Actinomycetota > Actinomycetes > Streptosporangiales > Streptosporangiaceae > RYN-230. The sequence goes on from JAOPYP010000717.1 coordinate 789, forward strand.
CGGTCGGTGATCATGGCCTGCACGTACGCGGCGCCCGGGCCGTTCTGCTCCCGGATGTTCGCCATGTGGGCCGACGCCGCGCCGGTGCTCGGCATCCCGTTCGTGATGCGGGACGTCACGCTGTGGGCGTTCACCACCGACTTCTTCCGCGACCGGGCGGACGAGCTGGCCGAGTTCGAGACCGCGATGCGGTACATGGACCAGCCGGTCCCGGCCTACCTGGCCCAGCTGGCCGTGATCCAGCAGCACGACACCACCGAGCGGCTGGCCGGGATCAGCACGCCGACCCTGGTCCTGGCCGGTGAGCAGGACATCCTCATCCCGGTGTCGCTGTCCCAGGAACTGCACAAGGGGATCGCCGGCGCGGAGTGGCAGACCGTCCAGGGTGGCCACGCCTGCCTCTGGGAATACCCCGCCAGCTTCAACAGCGCCGTTGCTGAGTTCGTCCGCCGCCACGGAAAGGGTGACTTATGTCCATGAACACCGGACCCGTCGGCGCCGCTAGCGGCGACTCCGACTCGTTCGCCGGCGCCAGCACCGCGACCGCCACCCCGCCCGCGGGCGGGGTACTGCCGCGGGGCGAGATCGGCCTGCTCGGCGTGCTCATGCCGGGCCTGGCCCAGGTCGCGCCCGCGTTCAACCTGTTCTTCACCACCGGCCTGATGGCCGCGTTCGCCGGCGCCTCGGTCCCGCTGGTCTTCCTGATCAGCATGGTCGGGCTGATCGCCACCGCGGCCAGCCTGGCCCTGTTCTCCGGGGTGTTCCCCAGCGCCGGGTCGTTCCTGACCTACATCGCCCGGTCCATGGGCGTGCGGACCTCGGTCGTGGTCGGGGTGATCACGCTGCTCGGCTACATCATCGCGTTCGGCGGGATTTACATCTTCGTCGGCCAGTACATCGTGCAGAACGTGCTCAACGACCCGCACATCTGGGGCATCACCCAGATCGTCACCATCCTGTATGGCGTCCTGGTGGTCGCCCCCGTGGTACTCGGCCTCAAGTTCGGCGTGCGCACCACCGTGGTGCTCTATGTGTTCGAGGTGGTCCTGCTGCTGGCGCTGGCCATCGCCGTGCTGGCCAAGGGCGGTGCCCAGGGGCTGTCCAGCACGCCGTTCCACTGGCCGGGCGGGTCCGGGACCAAGGACATCTTCATCGCCTTCTCGCTCGCGGTGCTCGCCTTCGGCGGGTTCGAGGCGGCCGCGCCGCTGGCCGAGGAGACCCGCAACCCGCGGCGCAACGTCCCGCTCGCCGTGATCGGCACCGTGGTCATCAGCGGGATCCTGTACGTGTTCTGCTCCTACGCGCTGATCATCGCGTTCGGCCCGGGCCACATCGGCGCGCTGACGACGGACGCCAACCCGTTCCACACCGCGGCCCAGCGCTTCATCTCGCCGCTCGCCCCGCTCATCACCTGGATCTTCCTGACCAGCGTGACCAGCTCGTACGTGGCGGCCAACACGCAGACCGCGCGGGTGATCTTCGCCGGGGCCCGGGGCGGGCTGTGGGCGAAGACGCTGGCCTCGGTCAGCCCCCGGTTCCGCACCCCGTGGGCCGCGGCCATCGCGTTCGTGGCGCCCAGCATCGCGATCGGGGTCATCTCGACCGCGTTCACCGACCCCGGCACCGCCGTCGGGCTGCTGAGCACGTACGGCATCCTCGGCCTGGTCCTCATGTACCTGATGGCAAACATCGCGCTCATCGTGCAGTGGGCCAAGTTCCGCCGGGGCGGGGTGCGCAAGAACGTCTGGGCCTGGGTCGTCACCCCCGTCATCGGCGTGCTGGTGCTGGCCATCCCGATCTGGGGGGACCTGCGCCCCGGGCAGCCGGCGCCGTACAGCTACCTGCCCTGGCTGACGATCGCCCTGATCGCCGCGGGCATCGTCTACATGCTGGTGCTGGTCGCGGTCCGGCCGCGGGCTGTCGAGCATGCCGTGGCCAACCTCGAAGGCGGGGCCGAAGCGGCGTCCGCCGCCCTTTAATCGGGCCGCGTAACCCGGCCGCGGCGGTAATCCCAGACCGGGTGTTAACCGTCAGACAGGGTGTAATCCCCAGAACGTGCTGCGGGGCCGGACCTCCCCCGGGCCGGCCCCGCGGCACCACCATGGCCAGGCGCCCTGTCCTTTCCGTGATCCTGGGCGCTTGGTGCGGCTCTGGCGCACTAATGGCCCAGGATCATGGAACCGGGGCCCGGGACGGTCAGTGGGAGTCGCGGGTGACCTGGTGGCCGCTGGAGCCGACCAGGAAGTCGAGGTCTGCGCCCTGGTCGGCTTGCAGGACGTGGTCGATGTAGAGCCGCTCCCAGCCCCGGCGGGGTCCGGGCAGCGCCGCGGTCATGGCGGGAGCGGGCTCCCGCCGCGCGAGTTCCGCCTCGGGCAGGTCGAGATCCAGCCGGCGGCCGGGGACGTCCAGCACGACCGGGTCGCCGTCCCGGACCAGGGCCAGCGGGCCGCCGGCGGCCCCCTCGGGCACCGTGTGCAGCACCACGGTGCCGTACGCGGTGCCGCTCATCCGGGCGTCGCTGATCCGCACCATGTCCCGCACGCCGCGGGCGAGCAGCCTGGCCGGGATCGGCATGTTGCCGACCTCGGGCATGCCCGGGTAGCCGCGCGGCCCGCAGCCCCGCAGCACCAGCACGGAGTCCTCGGTGACGTCCAGCGCCGGGTCATCCAGGCGGGCCCGCATGTCCTCGATGCTGTCGAACACGACCGCCGGGCCCCGGTGGGTGAGCAGTTCCTTGGTCGCGGCGGCCGGCTTGATCACCGCGCCGCCGGGGGCCAGGCTGCCGCGCAGCACCGCGATCCCGGCCTTCTCCAGCAGCGGCGCGGACCGCGGCCGGATCACGGACTCGTCCCAGATCCTGGCCTCACCCAGGTGCTCGGCCAGGGGTCGGCCGCTGACCGTGAGCGCGTCCGGGTCGAGCAGGTCGGACACCTCACGCAGCACCGCGAGCAGGCCGCCCGCCCGGTACAGGTCGTCCATCAGGTACTGGCCGGCCGGGGCCAGGTTGGCCAGCAGGGGCACGTCCGCGCCGATCGCATCGAAGTCATCCAGGGACAGCGGCACCCCGGCCCGCCCGGCGATAGCCAGCAGGTGCACCACCGCGTTCGTCGAGCCTCCGATCGCGGCCAGCGCCACGATGGCGTTGCGGAACGAGCCTGTGCTCAGCACCTGGCTCGGGGTCCGCCCGGAGGAGGCAAGGTCCACCGCGAGCCTCCCGCTGGCGTGCGCGGACTCGAGGAGCCGGCTGTCCGGGGCCGGGGTGCCGGCCACGCCGGGCAGCGTCATGCCCAGCGCTTCGGCCATGCAGGCCATGGTGGAGGCGGTGCCCATCGTGTTGCAGTGCCCCTTGCTGCGGATCATCGCCGATTCCGAGGCCAGGAAGTCCTCCTGGGACAGGTTCCCGGCGCGGACCTCCTCGGACAGCCGCCATACGTCCGTGCCGCAGCCGAGCGGGACGCCGCGGAAGTGGCCGGTGAGCATCGGGCCGCCCGGCACCACCACCGCGGGCAGGTCCACCGAGGCGGCCGCCATGAGCAGCGCCGGGATCGTCTTGTCGCAGCCGCCGAGCAGCACGACCCCGTCGACCGGGTTGGCCCGGATCATCTCCTCGGCCGCCATCGCGGCCAGGTTGCGCCACAGCATGGCGGTCGGCTTGACCAGGGTCTCGCCCAGTGACATCACCGGCATGTCGAGCGGGATGCCGCCGGCCTCCCAGATGCCGGCCTGGACGCTGGCGGACACCTCGTTCAGGTGCTTGTTGCACGGGGTCAGGTCGGAGGCGGTGTTGGCGATCGCGATCTGCGGCCGCCCGGTGAACGCGCTGCGCGGCAGGCCGCGGCGCATCCAGGCGCGGTGGATGTAGGAGTCCCGGTCGTTCCCGCCGTACCACTGGTCGCTGCGGTAGCGCACTCAGCCTCTTTCCCGGCCCGCTGGCGGGCCCTCGCGTGGCGCCCCTGCTGGGCCTTGTGTCCGGCGGCGGGTCATTTCCGCCGGTCCCGGGTCAGGCTAACCCGCCGCCGCCGCGCAGGACCATCCCGACGCGGCGCTGCTCCGGTCGATGACCTGATCACCGTCATGGCGCTAGTCAGGACGAGGCGCTGGCCGCCTGGGATCGCCGCCGGGTGCCGTGCTGCGCTCTCTGGAGTCCTGATCAGCCTGGCGGGGCTACCGCGTGGCGGCGCAGGTGATGCAGGTGCGGGCGGTCGGGCGGGCAGCGAGCCGCTCGGCGGCGATCGGCTGCCCGCACCGTTCGCACCGCCCGTAACTGCCCTGCCGCAGGCGGTCCAGCGCGTCCTCGAGCTCGGCCAGGTGGCTGCGGGCCTGGTCGATCAGGGCGGCCAGCTGGGCCCGCTCGAACGCGATCGTGGCACCCTCGGGATCATGCTCGTCGTCGGTGGCGACCCCCGCGGACGACTCCACGATGCCGGTGAAGTCCCGGCTGAGCGCGGTGATCCGGTCCAGGGTCGCCTGCCGTTCGGCGTCCAGCGCGTTCCGGACGGCCGCCGCGGCGCCGGGTGGCAGGCCGCCGGGGGGTTCGCTGGTCATGCCGGCCCGGCTCCCGGGCGGTTCATCCCGGCTGCTCTCCGTCCGGGTCCCCACCGCCCAGCTGATCCCGTGCCGCGGCTTCGCGGAGGGCGTCCAGGGCGCGGGCCGCGGGGAGCGAGTTGTCCACCGCGAGGTGCCGGGGCTCTTCCTCGCCCCGGATGACCCGCTGGATGTGCCGGATGGCGGCGGTAAACGACGGCGCCTCGCCGCCGGCGGTGTAGCTCCTGGCCTCCTTGCCCGCCTCGAAGAGGGTGAACGAGTCGTCCGGCCCGGGGTGGAACGGGTCGGTGATGTGGATCTGCCCGGCGGTGCCGAGCAGCCGGGCGAACCGGTCGTCGCTGCGCTGGAACCCGCAGGACACCATCAGCCGCTGGTGGCCGGAATAGCCGAGGCTGCCCTGCAGGTCCACGTCCACCCCGTCCCCGCCGAGGATCGCGGTGGCCCAGGCTGACTCCAGCTCGCCGGTGAACAGCTCCACGGCCAGCCGGACCGGGTAGCAGCCGACGTCGTTGAGAGCGCCGCCGTCCATGCCGCGGTGCATCCGGAAGTCGCCGGGGTGGTCCAGCACGAAGTGGAAGCTGGACTGGATCTCGCGCAGGTCCCCGATCGCGCCGTCCGCGAGCAGCCCGCGGATCTTCGTCATCTGCTCGTGGAAAGGAAACACGAACGCCTCCCACAGCGGCGTCCCGGTCTCCCGGGCCACCGCCAGGACCTCCCCGGTCTCGGCCAGGGTGCCGCACAGCGGCTTCTCGCAGAGCACGGGCTTCCCGGCCCGGAGGGCCTCGATCGTCCATTCCGCGTGCAGCGCGTTGGGCAGCGGGATGTACACCGCCTCCACGTCCGGGTCGTCGATCAGGGCCAGGTAGCCCTGGACCGCCCGGCCGATGCCATTCTCCGCGGCGTACTGGCTGGCCCGGGCCAGCTCCCGGCCGCCCACCGCGCTGACCACGCCACCGGCCGCCGCTACCGCGGGCAGGAACGCCGAGCGGGCGATACGGGCCGTGCCGATGATTCCCCAGCGCACCTGACGAGTTCCTGGCATGTACCTGCTCACCCTGTTCCCCGGCCCGCCTGGGGCCGTCAGCGCCTGGGCCGCAGGCGCCGGTGCCGGCGGCCGTTGCCCACCACCGTAGACCGGCCGCCAGACCGGCCGTCGCAGCCCTCGCCGGGACGGGTACGCCCACGTAGCCTGGACGTACCAGTGCGCTGACGGCCCGGAGTGAGGCGGCGATGGCGGAACCGAACGTGGCGGAACCGAATCCAGCGGCACCGAACCTGGGGACACCGAAGCCGGCCACTCTGTTCAGCGGAGTGGGCGTGGCGCTGGTCACCCTGTTCGGCGAGGACGGCGAGATCGACCCCGGCTCGACCGGCAAGCTCGCCGCCAGCCTGGCCGGGCGGGGCATGGCGGCGGTGCTGGTCAACGGGACCACCGGGGAAGCGGGCACCCTGACCGGCCCGGAGCGCACCGCGCTGATCGAGGCTGTGCGGGCCGCGGTCCCGGCCGGGGTGCCGGTGATCGCCGGAACGGGCGCTCCCTCCCTGCGCCAGGCGGCCGCGCTGACCCGGGCGGCGGTGACCGCCGGGGCCGACGCGGTGCTCACCTGGTGCCCGCCCCGCTGCGCGGACCTGGCCGGCTACTTCGCGGCGATCGGCGAGGCCGCGGCCGGGCGGCCGGTGCTCGGGTATCACAATCCCTTCATCGCCTGCGCGGACATCCCGGTGGACACCCTGGCCACGCTGCCGGTGACCGGCCTCAAGGACTCGTCCGGCAGCCCCGACCGGCTGCTGGACGAGCTGGCCCGGTATCCGGGCCACACCTACGTCGGGTCGTCCGGCTTGCTGGCCCTCGCCGGGCCGATGGGGACGGTCGGCGCCCTGCTGGCCCTGGCCAACCTGGCCCCTGAGGCCTGCGTCCGCGCCTGGAGCGGGGACGGCGCGGCCCAGCGTGACCTGGCCGCGCCGCACCTGGCCGTCCGGGCGGGCGGCCCGGCGCGGCTGAAGCTCCTGCTGGCCGGGGCCGAGGGGACGTCGCCAGTCTCCCGGATCTGCTGACCCTGGAGGGTGACCGTGCTGCGCCGGGCCTTGGCCGTTCCGCCGTTCGCCGCCGACCCCGCCGACCTCATCGGCCTCGGGGTCGCCGCCGAACGGGCCGGCTTCGACGGCTTCTTCCTCTGGGACCACCTCGTGTTCAGCGACACCGGCGAGGGGCCGCCGATCCTGGATCCCTGGCAGATCCTGGCCGTGGTGGCCACGCGGACCTCGCGGATGCGCCTCGGGACCATGATCACGCCGGTGCCGCGCAGGCGGCCCTGGCAGCTCGCCAAGGAGACCGTCACCCTGGACCGGCTCAGCGGCGGGCGGGTCATCCTCGGTGTCGGCCTCGGCTCGCCCGCCTACGGCGACTTCGGCATCTTCCACGAGCCCACCGGGGTCCGGGAGCGCGCCGCCCGGCTGGACGAGGGCCTGGAGGTCCTGGCCGGGCTCTGGACGGGGGAGCGGTTCTTCTACCAGGGCACGCACTTCACGCTGGATCCGGTGCGCTTCAGCCCGGTGCCGGTGCAGCAGCCGCGCATCCCGGTCTGGGTGGGCGGGGTGCTGCCCGCCGCCGGGCCGGTGCGGCGGGCCTGCCGCTGGGACGGCATGGTGCCGCTGCGCCGCTCGGTGAGCCCGGACGGGGGGGTGGCGCTGGTCGGGCCCACCCCGGCGGACATCGCCGCGGTCCGGGACCAGGCCTGGTCGGCCCGGGGCACGGCGGAGGGGTTCGACCTGGTGGTCTGGGCGGAGCTCGAGCGGGAACCGGGGGACGTGGACCTGGTGGCGCCGGCCTACGTCGCGGCGGGCGCCACCTGGTGGATCGAGAGTGCCCGCCCGGGACCCGGCTGGCAGGCCGAGGCCGCCAGCCGGGTCAGCCGGGGGCTATGACCGGCGGTCGGCCAGCTCTGGACCGGCCGCCAGCCCGTCCGCCGCCCCCGCGGCCAGGCCGTCAGCCAGCCCGGGCACCGCACCGGCCGGCCCGGGGTTCGGCGCCAGCGTGGGCACCCGCCGCAACGCCGCGTAGCTGATGACCACGCCGGCCGCGACGAGCACGATGGTCACCGCCAGCCCGGCGTGGTACCCGTCCAGGAACGCCGGGGCCGGCAGCACCCCGTGGCTCAGCGCGACCCCTTGCCGGGACCGCAGCACCGCGCCGATCACCGTGATGCCGAGCAGCCCGGCGACCTCCCGGGAGTTGTTGAGCAGCGCGGAGGCCATCCCGGACCGCTCCGCCGGCATCGACCCCAGGACCGCGTTGGTCAGCGGCACGTTCATCAGGCCGGAGCCCGCCCCGAAGAGCACGAAGCCCGGCATCAGGGACGCGAACGTGGCGTTCCGGCCCAGCATCCAGAACATGAACAGCCCGACCGCGTTGAGGACCAGGCCGAGCGCCACCGTCCGGTGCGCGCCGATCCGCGCCGCCACCGGCCCGCTCACCCCGGCGAACACGGCCATGCACAGCGCCATCGGCACGAACGCCAGGCCCGCCTTGGTCGGCGAGAAGCCGAGCACCCCCTGCAGGTACAGCGAGGTGAAGAAGTAGATGCCGAAGATGCCGAACGCCCACAGCATCATGGTGCCGATCCCGCCGCTGAACGCCCCCGAGCGGAACAGCGACAGCGCCACCATCGGGTGCTCGGTCCGCGACTCGATGAGCGCGAACGCCCCGCCCGCCAGGGCTGCGAGACCCAGTGCGCCGAGGATGGTCAGGGACGTCCAGCCCTTGTCGTGCCCCTCGATGAGCGCGTAGGTGAGAGCGAACAGCGCGACCGCGGAGGCGGCCAGCCCGGGCACGTCGAGGTGGCGGCTGGACGAGGTGTCCCGCGACTCGCGGACGGCCACCAGGGCGATCCCCATCGTGATCACGCCGACCGGCACGTTGATCAGGAAGATCCAGCCCCAGTGCAGGTGCTGGCTGATGAACCCGCCGATGAGCGGGCCGAAGGCCAGGGCCAGGGCGCCGATCGCGGCCCAGGCGCCGACCGCCCGGGTCCGCTCGCGGGGATTATCGAAGGTGGCCACGATGATGGCCAGCGTGGTCGGCACCATGAGCGCGGCGCCGAGCCCCTGGGCCAGCCGTGCCACGATCAGCACGGCGCCGCTGCCCGCCAGTCCCGCGCCGAGCGAGGCCAGCGTGAACACCGACAGCCCGACGATGAACAGCCGCCGCCGGCCGTACACGTCGGCCAGCCTGCCGCCGACCAGCAGCAGCCCGGCGAACACCAGGATGTAACTGCTGACCACCCACTCCAGGCCCGCGATCGACAGGTGCAGGCTGCGCTGGATGGTCGGGATAGCGACATTCGTGACGTTGTTGTCCAGATAAGTCATGAAGGTGGCCAGCCCCACGGCCACCAAGGTCCACCAGCGTCTGGGCACGGGCCCTCTCCTCCCACGATTCACCAGCTGATCGGCCGTCCTGTACGGCACTCCTGTACAGGACTCCTGTACGCAACACTTGTACGTCGTTCTTATACAACGTACATGCGCAGTGACAGGATGACTTGTACGGCGTATAGTTGTCAAGTGATGGCTACGACACCTGCCCCGGACACGGCACCAGCGGGCATCCCAGAGGGCACGGCGGCCCCGGCGGACGCGCCGGCGGGTGCCCCGGCCGACACGCAGCGGACCCGGCTGAGCAAGACCGCCGTGGTCGGGCGCGCCATCGTGCTGGCCGACGCCGAGGGCCTGGACGCGCTGACCATCCGCCGCCTGGCCCAGGAGCTCGGGGTCACCCCGATGGCGCTGTACTGGCACTTCCGGAACAAGGAAGAGCTGCTCAGCGGGCTGGCTGAGCAGTTCTGGAGCGAGATCGACACCGACGTGGACGAGGCGGCGCCGTGGCCCGCCCAGCTCCGCGCACTGCTGGAGTCACTGGTCCGGGTCCTCCGCGCGCACCCCAGCGCATCCCAGCTGCTGATCGCGGGGGAGAAGCAGTCCCCGGCCGCCCTCGAGGCCACCGAGGTCACCCTGGAAGTCCTGCGCCGCGGCGGGTTCGACCCGCAGCACGCCAGCGCGGTCGCCCGCAGCGCGCTGTGGACCGGCCTGATGCTCGCCATGAGCGAGCCCGGGTATGGCCCGTCGCTCACTGAGGCCGACCGTGCCGAGCACCAGCGGCGCAGCCGGATCCGGCTGGCCATGCTGCCGCCGGACCGCTACCCGTGCCTGGTCGAGGCGGCGGAGCCGATGACCGCCGGGGACGACCCGGACTTCCACTACCGGTTCGGCATCGACGTGTTCATCCGCGGCGTCCAGGCCATGGCGGGACAGCACGAGCCGGTGCCCACGACGCGCGAGGGATAACCCGATGGCACAGGCGACGGAGGATGGCCAGGCCCCATCTCCCGGGGCGGCCCCGACCGGGACGACCTCTCTGGGGGCGGCCCCGACCGGGACAACCTCTCCCGGGGCGGCATCGGCCGGCCCAGCGTCTCCCGGGCCGGGGCCGCGGTTCGGCGGCGAGTCGTGCTGGGCCGACCTCGGCGGGCCGGTGCACTACCTCGACTACGGCGGCCCGGAGGGGGCCCCGGTCATCGTGGCCGTGCACGGGCTGGAGGGCTGCGCGGTCAACTGGTCGGCCCTCGCGCCGCTGCTGACCGATCGCTACCGGGTGCTCGCCCCCGACCTGGCCGGGCACGGGTTCACCCGCTCCGCGGGCCGGGGGGTCGACGTGACCTCCAACCGGGCCCTGCTGCACCGCTTCATCGAGGAAGTGGCCGAGTCCCCGGTGATCCTCATGGGCAACTCGATGGGCGGCATGATCTCCCTCAGCGAGGCGGCTGCCGCGCCGGGCACCGTGACCGGGCTGATCCTGCTTGACCCGGCGGTGCCGTTCGCGCCCGTCCGGCCTGACCCTTCCATCATCATGATGTTCCTGGTCAACATGGTCCCCGGGCTGGGGCAGCGGATGATCAGCCGGCGGCGGCAGTACGCCCCGGAACAGCTCGTGGCCGGGGTGCTGACCACGGTGTGCGCCGACCCGTCGCGGGTCAGCCGGGCTGTGGTCCAGCAGCACGTCGAGGTGGCGCGCAGGCGCTTCGGGTACACCGAGGCCGACCGCGAGTTCGCCCTCGCCGCCCGGTCGGTGGTGTCCGCGGCCGGCTACGTCACCGGCCGCGCCTACCGCCGGGCCATCGACTCGGTCAGCTGCCCGGTCCTGGTCCTGCACGGCACCCTCGACCGGCTGGTCCCGGTCGCGGCGGCCCGCATGGTGGCCCGGGCCCACCCCGCCTGGTCGATGGTCGTGCTCCCGGGCGTGGGCCACGTGCCGCAACTCGAAGCCCCGCAGGTCTGCGCGACCGAGATCCGCGAATGGCTCGGTGCGGGCGGCCGCGGCGGCGCAGCCGCCATGGCCGCCGCGGGACAGCCCTAATGCGCGTCTTGCGGGATCCGGTCCGGTCTGTGCGGTTCTGTTAAGCATCAGGCGAGGACGGAGCCGCCGTCGACGGTGATCACGGTGCCGGTGGCGAAGCTCTGCGTCATGCAGAACAGGTAGGCCTCGGCGATGTCCTCGACCTCGCCCACCCGTCCCGCCGGGATGTGGCCGCCGATGTCGCGATACATCCGCTCGCGCTCGTCCTCGCCCATCCGGGACCACAGTGGGGATCGGACCACGCCGGGCGAGACGGCGTTGACTCGCACGGGCGCGAGCTCGACGGCCAATGCCTTCGTCAGCGCCTGCACCGCGCCGCAGATGCTCGCCGCGACCGCCCAGCCCGCGCCGGGGCGGTCCTTGGCGACGCCGGTGGTCAACGTGATCGATCTACGAACGCGCGCGGCCTGCACGGCGGAGAGGGCGCCGAAGTAGCGCAGCGTGAAGAAGTCGCGAGCCGCGGCCAGGTCCAGAGTCGCCACAGGCATCAGGTCGAGGGGTTCACCTGCCGTGTAGACGAGATGGTCGATCTCTCCCAGGTCGTCGAACAGGGCGCGCACCTCGCCCGGCCGACCCAGGTCGGCCAGCCGTCCGGTGGCGCCGGCCGGGAGCACGGCCAGGGCCTTGTCGACGCTGGTGCTCCGGCTGGATGCGACCGTGACCGTGGCGCCTCGCCGGGCGGCCGCGGTGGCGGTCGCCAGGCCGATACCGGATGTGCCGCCGAGGACGACAACGTGCTGGCCTTGCAGATCCATCGTGGTGCCTTTCGCTCGGATGTTGCCTCCACGATGACCCCAGGAACCAGTGCGACGCCAAGACCCTTTTCGCCGCCTGTCATACCCTGGGGGTATCTAGCGAGCGAGGAGGCACTGGTGGACGTGGATCTGCGCAAGGTGCGCTATTTCATCGCGGTGGCCGAGCAGCTGAACTTCGGGCGGGCCGCCGAGGCGTTGCACATCGCGCAGCCGGTGCTTTCCCGGCAGATCAGGGCGCTGGAGAACGAGCTGAAGGCCCAGCTGTTCGTGCGCGACAAGCGGACCACCGAGCTGACCGCCGCCGGACGCCAGCTGCTCGCCGACGCCAGGCCATTGCTGGCCAACGCCGACGCCCTGCGCCGCCGGGTGGGCCGCGCCGCGCGGGGCGCGGGCACGTTCACCGTCGGATTCATGCCCGGACTGATCGTCACGGCGGCCGTGCGTGCCTTGGTCGCGCGGCATCCCGGGCTGAACGTGGAGGTGATCCGCACCGGCTTCGACGACCAGACCGACGTCATCCACGACGGCCGGGCCGACGTCAGCTACGTCCGGCTGCCGATCGACCGGCGTGGACTGCAGGTCCGGCCGCTGACCGCCGAACCGCGGGTGGTCGTCCTCCCGGCGGATCACCGGCTGGCGGGCAAGGACAGCGTCGACATCGCCGACCTGGCCGGGGAGCACCTGTTGCAGGACCCTGACCTGGTGCCGGAATGGCGTGACGTCTCGCAGGAGGTGCGCTCAGGGCGCCGCCGGGCCGAGCCCGCGATGCACAGTGTCGAGGAGAAACTGGAGCGGGTGGCCGGCGGCCGGGGCGTCGCGGTCTTCCCGCTGTCCACCGCGACCTTCTACACGCGCCCGGACATCGTCCACGTCGCCGTCTGCGACATCGGTCCCAGCCATGTCTGCCTGGCGTGGGACAGCACTCGGCGCAGCCCTTTGATCGCCGAGTTCGCCGCGATCGCGGGGGAGCTGGCGCATTGACCGGCGAGGTCCACCGATTTGGTGCAAACCCGGTGAACGTTCGTGGCCAGTGCACTGGCTACCGCTAAGCCCCTGCGCTAGCCATCGGGATAGCCGGCCCCCGGAGGGATAACCGCTGATCAAGTCGGGTATACCTGGTATTTACCGAGTGGTAACACTGGCCGGGCCGCCCTGGCGTGTGAGCGCTCGGCGGGGAGGTGACATGAGCGCCGCGGGGGTATCGGGGGGCGAATGCCGCGGGATCGGGCGCTCCCGGGGGGCCGTGCTTCTCCCCGCGCGGCGGCCGCGTACCGGGCTGGTGCTCGGCGCTGGCGGGGTCGTGGGCGCCGCCTGGATGACCGGGGCCCTGCACGCCGTGCAGCAGCGCCTGGCGGTCCCGGTCGGCGACGTCGACCTGATCGTCGGCACCAGCGCGGGCAGCGTGCTCGCGGCCGCCCTGCGCTGCGGCGTCACCCTGGACGAGATGACCGCCCTGCAACGCGGCCAGCCAGTGCCCGCGCTCCGCGACGCTGGCGTGCGGGATCTGGACGAGGGGCCGCTGCCGCCGCGCCCGCACCTGAGGGCCGGTTCGCCCCGGCTGATGCTCACCACGCTGCGCGCCCCGCGGACGATCCATCCCGGGGTCGGGGTCAGCGCGTGGCTGCCCCGCGGCCGGGGACGGCACGAGGCGCTGCGCGCCACCGTGGCGGCACTGGACATGCTCGCCGCCGGCCGCGCCTCCGCCCCTGGCCCGGCGCCCTGGTCACCAGGGGCCTGGGCCGACGGCCGCACCTGGATCGTCGCCGTGGACTACGACACGGGACGGCGGGTCATGTTCGGCCGCGCGGGCGCCCCGCGGGTGCCGCTGCCCGACGCCGTGGTCGCGTCCTGCTCCATCCCGGGCTGGTACGAGCCGGCGGTCATCGACGGGCACCACTACGTGGACGGCGGCGTACGCTCGTCCACGTCGATGCAGTCGCTGGTCCAGGCCGGCCTGGACGAGGTCTACGTTTTCGCGCCGATGGCCAGCCTGGTGCCCGACCAGCCGGCCCGTACCGCCGAGCGGCTGGAACGCCGGCTGCGGCGGCGGATCACCCGGTCGCTGCTCCGCGAGGCCGCGGTGCTGCAGGCCAGCGGCGTCCGGGTCACGCTGCTCACCCCGGGCCCGGAGGACCTGGCCGCGATGGGCGCCAACGTGATGGACCCGCGCCGCCGCGAGGCCGCGCTGGACATCGCGCGGATCACCTCGGCCGCCACGCTCGCCGCTAACGGGCATCCGCAGGTGGCCTGACTTTTCTTTCCCTAACGAGAACCGGCCGGTCACCCTGGTCCCTGGCCCCGGGGGTCGCGTGGCCCGGGCGGGCGGGGCCATGACCACCTCCCGGTTGGCCGGACACCTCTCGTGCCCCCTTCCCCCGTTGTCTCCTATCGCGTTAGCGTGATCTCATTAATGAGATATCGTCTGAGGCATGAGCAGGCTGGGCGGGGAGATGCCAGGCGGGCCGGGTGAGCTGGGCTTGCCGCGGCTGCCCGGCTTCCGCGAGATGGCGCTCCGCCGGATGGCGGGTGAGCGGCGGCGGCTGATCAGCGCGCTCACCACGCAGCGGCAGGCGGCCGGGCTGTCCCAGACGCAGGTCGCGGCGCGGATGGGTACCTCCCAGTCGGCCGTGGCCCGGCTCGAGGCCGGCGGGGCTGACGTCCGGGCCTCGACCCTGGAACGCTACGCCGCGGCAATCGGCAGCCAGATCAGCTGGCGGCTCGCGGACGCCGCGCCCGTGCAGCAACTACCGCCGGCCGGACCGGAGCCCGGCCTCGGCCTTGAGCCCGGCCCCGGGCGGCCCTCCCCGCCAGGGCATCTCGGCTCACCCGGGCTGCGGCCGGCCTCCGGGCCCCTGGTGCCCGCGGCGCAGCACCAGCCGTATGGATCGCGACAGGAGGACTTCCATGACCGCACCCATGGCTGACTCGTTCCCGCCCGGCCGCCCGTATCCCCGCCCGCCGGGGCCGGGGGAGCCGCCGTCCCGGCCCGGCCGTCCCGCGGCACCCGGGATGCCCGGCGCGCCCGGGACGC
>JAOPYP010000588.1 GCA_025964635.1 Actinomycetes bacterium
CCGGGAGGCAGGCTGGCCAGGAGGCCGGGCCGGGCGGTCGCCGGCACCTGGGACCAGACGAACACCGCGGCCGGGCAGACGGTGCTGACCGCGTGGGCCAGCGCCTGTCGGGGAACCCGGCCGCCGAGCTGCCGCACGTCCACGCCCCGGCCGGCCAGTTCCGCGTGCAGCGCGTACACCGGCAGCACGTGCTGCTCTTCCTCGGCGCAGGCCAGGACGACCGGGCGGATCGTCCGGGCGGGCGGGGCCAGCGTGATGACCGCGAGCAGGGTCGTGAGCAGCGAGCCGGACAGCATGTGCTCGACCGCCGCGTGCCCGGCGACGGCGGGATCGTGGGCGCCGAGTTCCCGGAGCGCGGGGACGGCCAGCTGCGGCCAGGCGGCCATGATCCCGTGCCGGGCGAACGCGTGGCCGAGCATCGAGCACAGCAGCGGGGCGTCCAGGCTCACCGCGGCCCGGATCAGCATCTCGGGCGAGATCATGGCGTCCGCGGGGACCTGGGCGGGCGGGCCGCTGACGGCCAGCGGAGCCAGCCCCGCGGCCTGGGCCGGGGGCACGCCGGTCTCCACCAGGGTCCGCATGGCCCGCAACCGCAGCAGATCATCGGACGTGTACCGGCGGTGCCCGCCCATGCTGCGGCCCGACGGGCCGATGCCGTGCCGGCGCTCCCAGGTCCGCAGGGTCGCCGCGGGGATGCCGAGCTGCCGCGCGGCGCCACTCACCGTGAACACTGGCCCGGGCGGGGATGGCGCTGCGGAACTCACGATCCGGGCAGCCTCACGTCGACCCGCCGCTCGCGGCGGGCGGCGCGGGCGGCAGCGGTGAGGTGACGCGCGAAGATCGCGGCCCGGCGGCGGCGGGACAGCCGGACCCGGCCCCGCAGGACCTGGTAGTCGCGGCGCTCCAGCTCGTCCAGGATCCCGCCGTAGAGCTCCAGGGCCGCCCGGATGCAGGGCTGTGAGGACGGCGCGAGCAGTTCCACGCCGGGCAGCGCCGCCTGGTAGTGGGCGCGGGCCCGGGCACACTCGAAGGCGAGCAGGTTCCGGACCGCGGCGGTGGGTTCCGGGCGGGCCAGGTCCGCCGGGGTCACCCCGAACTGGTCCAGGTCGGCCACGGGCAGGTAGATCCGGCCCCGGCGCAGATCCTCGGCGACGTCCCGGATGAAGTTGGTGAGCTGGAAGGCCAGCCCCAGCTGGCGGGCGGGCCCGCGGGCCCGCGCGGGGTCGGCGGACTCGAGCACGGGCAGCATCATGGTGCCGATCGCCGCGGCGGACCCGTCCATGTACCCGAGCAGCTCGTCGTAGCTGGCGTAAGACGTCACCGTGAGGTCCATGGCCATCGAGGTGAGGAAGGCACGGAAATCGGCCTCGTCGATGCCGAACGACCGGACCGTGTGCACCACCGCGGCCAGCACCGGGTCGTCGCAGCGGTCAGCCCGCAGGTAGCCGAAGAACCGCTCGCCCCAGTCCCCGAGGGCCAGGGCACGCTGCGCCGGGCTCAGCCCGTTGCCCAGGTCATCCACGATCTCGTCGGCGTACCGGGCGAAGCCGTAGAGGGCGTGCACGTGCGGCCGCTTCCAGTCCGGCAGCAGCCGGGTGGCCAGGTAGTAGGAGGTGCCGTGCTGACGGTTCAGCTGGCGGCAGCGCTCGTAGGCGGCGGTCAGGGTGGCCGGGCCCGGGCCGGCCGGGCCGGACCGGGACGCGCCCGCTTCCCGGGCGGCCCGCCGCTGCTGGTGGAGGGCCTCGCTCAGCTGGGTCATCGGGCGGTGTCCAGCACGGCCCGGGCCGCCAGGCGGCCGGAGATCAGCACCATGGGCACCCCTATCCCGGGGGCGGTTCCTGCCCCCGCGAAGTGGAGTCCGGGAACCCGCCGGGCCGAGCGGCGCGGCCGCAGCCAGGCGGTCTGCGAGAGGCGATGGTCCAGGCCGAACGGGGTGCCGGCGCCGTGCCCGCGCGCCGCCCACCGGGGCGGGTCCATGATCAGCTCGGCCGGAGCCTGGTCCAGGTCGCCGTAGCCGAGCCGGCCCAGCCGGGCCAGGAGGCGGTCGCGGAGCCGGGGCGTGGTGACCGCCCAGTCGTGCCCGCCGAGCAGGTTCGCCGTCGGCTCCAGCACGCTCAGCGTCGCGTGGCCCGCTGGGGCGGCGTCCGGGTCGTGGCTCGGCGCGGTGATCAGCAGGCTGGGATCCGGGCCGGGCTGGACGGCACCGCGCCGGGTGAGCGCGTCGAAGGTGCCCGTCCAGTCCGGCCCCAGGTGCAGCGTGTGGTGCGCCTGCCCGGGAAGCTGGTGATCCAGGCCGAAGTGGGCGACCAGGCAGGACGGCGCGAAGTGCGGGCGGAGCAGCCGCCAGTCCGCCGCGCCGGCCGGCAGCAGGCCGCGGTGGGCGGCGGGCAGGTCCGCCGCCACGATCACGCTCGACGCGCGCAGCAGTTCCCCGTCGGCCAGCCACACGCCGGTCACCCCGGACGCCCCGGCCAGCACCTTCTCGGCCGGGATGCCGTAGCGGAGCTGGGCACCGGCCTTGGCGGCCACGTCCGCGAGGGCCAGCGGCACCGCGTGCATCCCGCCGCGGGCCGGGATGTGCACGCCGCCGACGGTGTCCATGGTCGAGACGATCGAGTAGATGCCGGGGGCGCGGGCCGGGTCGAGACCGACGTAGAGCGCCTGGAAGGTGTGCGCCCGGATCAGCCGCCAGTCGGTCAGGTAATGCTCAGCCAGCCCGGTCATCCGGCGCAGCGCTCCCAGCCGGGCCAGCTTCACCGCCGCCCTGACCTGGGCGAGGTCGCGCAGCCGGTGGAAGTCCCGGGCCACGAACGGCGTCCACTCCGCCTCCAGCAGCAGCTCCAGCTGGCGCCGGAACCGCAGGTAGCGCTCGGCTTCCCGGGCCCCGGACAGGCGGGTCACCTCCGCGGCCATCCGGCCGGCGCCGGGCAGCACGTCCAGGTGTGATCCGTCGGGGAAAGCGAGCCGGTAGTAGGGATCCAGCTCGGCGAGCGGGAGCCAGCTCGCCAGGTCCTCCCCGGCCGCGCCGAGGGTCTCCTCGATCACCCCCGGCATGGTGAGCACGGAGGGGCCGGTGTCGAAGCGGTAGGGCCCGGCACTGGCCGTACCGCAGCAGCCGCCGGGGCCGTCAGCCGCTTCCACCACGGTCACGTCCCGGCCCGCGGCGGCCAGGTGGATCGCGGCGGCCAGGCCCGCCAGCCCGGCGCCGATCACGACTACGGGCCCGCTCATCTCAGCGGTCCCACCGGGCGGCCAGGCCCGCCAGGTGGAGCAGGGCGGCCCGGGCGTCGCCGGGGACGCCCGGCGCGGCCTCGAGCGTGGCCCG
>JAOPYP010000731.1 GCA_025964635.1 Actinomycetes bacterium
CTCGAGCGTGGCCCGGGCCTGCCCGGCCAGGCTGGCGATCCGCCGCTCTACCGCGTCCAGGGCCCCGCAGCCGGCCAGCGCCTCGCGCACGCCGGCGATGTCCGCCCCGGTCGCGGCCGGGTTGCCGGGGACCGTCTCGATGACCGCCCGCTCCGCCGGGCCGGCCATCTGCCGGCCCAGCACCAGCAGCAGGGTCTGCTTGCCCTCGCGGATGTCCTCCCCGGCGGGCTTGCCCGTGCTCTCGGGGTCACCGAACACGCCGAGCACGTCGTCCCGCAGCTGGAACGCCTCACCCAGCGGCAGGCCGTACCCGGACAGGAAGCCCTCGCCGCCGGCGCCCGCGACCGCGGCGCCCAGCTGCAGCGGGCGTTCCACCGTGTACTTGGCCGATTTGTAGCGGATGACCCGCTCGGCCGCCCTGATCTGCTCCGCGACCGAGGCAGCCTCACCGGCCGGGACGGAGCCGGCCGGGACGGATCCGCGCTGGGCATAGACCAGGTCGAGGTACTGCCCGCCGATCACCTCGGTGCGCAGCGTGGTGAACAGGCGCAGCACGGGGGCGAGCCGGTCGGGGCGCAGCCCGGCGTCACTCAGGGCGGCGTCGGCCCAGGTGAAGGCCTGGAGACCGAGGACCAGCGCCGCCGCCCGGCCGAACTCGGGCCGTGGCCCGGGCCAGCCGTGCCGGCCGTCCGGGCCGGCCAGCCGGACGTGCGCGGCCGGTTCCCAGCGCCGGACCGCCGAGTCGTCCATCAGGTCGTCGCAGATCAGCGCGCAGGCGTGCAGGAACTCGACCGCACAGCCCACGCGCAGGGCAGCGCCGGCGTCGGGCCCGGCGGGTGCGCCTCCGGCGGCCCGGTATCCCCAGTAGACGAAGGCGGGGCGGAGCCGCTTGCCGGGACCACGGACCAGGCGGCCGAGCACGTCGTCGAAGGGGGCGATATCGGCACCAAGGAAATCCAGCTCAGCCATGCGCCGGCCGAGCATCGCGGCCAGTTCCGCCTCGATGAGCTGGCCCGGCCAGGTCACGTCGGTGGGCGCGGCGGGAACCTCGCCGACCTGCACAGTCACGATCCGGCGATCCTCTCTGCGGGGGCTGCGGGGAATGCCATTACCGGGAGATTCGGCCGGGCCCGCGCGGGCGGTTGCATGCGCGGCCGGCCCGCCAGGCGCAGCGGACCAGCCGCCCGGCCGGCAAGCCGCGAGCGATCTGGCGGCCAGCATCGACGGCGCGGCCGGGGCCGGGGCTGCGCGGGACCATTCACCGCATTCACCGCCGATCCCGCAGGTCCTTACAGGCCTATTACCGTTGCCCCCGCAGTGACCACGCCGGCGCTCCCGGGTGGCCAGCGGACCCATGTTTTGGTGGGATAACCTCAAGCCGCCTACCTGCTGATGGCTGCTTAAAGTATCCGGGTGATCACCAATCGATACGAGAAGGTGCACGTGAGCGCGCTACAACCGGGGTTGAGGAACTTCGCCCGCATCCGCGGCCCCGGCCGCTATGGTTCAAGAGCCGGCGGGGCTGACGGTCCCCCGCTCCCCAAGCAGCCCCGCCGGCACTCGACCGCCACCCGCCCGCCTGTGCCCCAGCGCCCCGGTTGCCATGGGCCCGGGGACACGCAGGGAGGCTGATCATGGTCTCGCTCACCGGCGCCCAGGTCCCGCTGACCGGCGCACAATACGACCTCTCGGCGGGCGACTACCGGGTCACCGTCACCGAGCTGGGTGCCGGGCTCCGCCAGCTGGAGCACCGGGGCCAGCCCGTCATCGTGGGGTACGAGCCGGACGTACTGCCCCCCGGGGCCGCCGGCCAGCTGCTCTGCCCCTGGCCGAACCGGGTGGACGGCGGCCACTACGCCATCGACGGCAGGCACTACCAGCTCGACCTCAGCGAGCCGGCCAACGCGAACGCGATCCACGGGCTGACCCGCTGGTTGTCCTGGACCCCCGGGCCGGCCTCCGCGGCCCCGGGTGGGGAGGAGATCAGCCTCCGGCTCGTGCTGCTCGGGCACCAGGGGTACCCGTTCGCCCTGGAGCTGGACGCGTCGTACCGGCTGGACGCCGATCATGGGCTGCGGGTCAGCGTCAGCGCCCGTAACCTCGGGTCGGTCGCGGCCCCGTACGGGACCGGGTCACATCCCTACCTGACCACGGGGGCGGCCGAGGTGGACGAGTGCGACCTCGGCCTCCCGGCCGGGCTGTGGCAGCCGGCCGGCGAGCGGGGCATCCCGATCGGCGGTCCCGAGGACGTGACCGGCACCGAGTTCGACTTCCGCACGCCGCGGCCGATCGGCGACACCCAGCTTGACCACGCGCTGACCGGCCTGGCCCGCGGTGACGACGGCCGGGTCTGGGCCAGGCTCAGCAGCGCCGGGCAGGTGACCCGGACCGAGGCAGCCCGGACCGAGGCAGCCCGGACCGAGGCGGCCCGGACCGAGGTGGCACTGTGGGCCGGCCCGGGCTACGAATGGCTGCAGGTGTTCACCGGCGACACGCTCGGCCCGTCCCATCGCCGGAAGGCCGTGGCCATCGAGCCCATGACCTGCCCGCCGAACGCCTTCAACTCCGGCGTAGACCTGCTGATGCTCGAACCGGGCGACAGCGTGACCCACTCCTGGGGCATCGAGGTCACCTCCGCCTGACCCCCGGCTGCCCGGGGCCCGGGGTCAGGGGGGCCCAGGGGCCCGGGCCCAGGGTCAGGGGGTGCGGGGGGTGAGGCGGGCCAGGTCGTCGGCGGTGTCCACGTCGTCGGGGCGGCCGGTGTCCGCGCACTCCACCAGCGTGACCAGATCCTGATGCGCGCGCAGGAACGGCCGGGCGCCCACGTCGCCCACGGCCAGGTCGATGACCTCCGGCCAGTACTCGCGGGCGACCAGCACCGGGTTACGGGGCTGGCCGTCGTAGGCGGCCACGGCGACCCGGGCGCCGGCGGTGTACGCGGAGATAAGCCGCGCGACCGCCTCCGGCCCGATCAGTGGCTGGTCCACCAGGGCGACCACCGCCGCGGCGCACTGGTCCGGGACGGCCCGCAGGCCGGCGGCCAGCGAGGAACCCATGCCGCTGGCCCAGTCCGGGTTGAACACGGAGATCACGCCGGGGGGCAGGCTGACCGGCGCGGCGCCGGTCACCACGGCCAGCGGGGACGCGCCGCCCGACTGGAGCAGCCAGATACCCCGGTCCACCAGCCGGACCCCGGCCACCTCGACCAGGGCCTTGGGGTGGCCGAGCCGGGACCCCGACCCCGCCGCGAGCAGCACCCCGGCTACTGAGCCAGCCGCGCCCTCAGTGATGGATCCGCCCGGAGGTCACAGTCAGCGGCTGGCCGGAGCCACCCCAGCGGAGCTGGATCAGCTCCGCGGCGACGGACACCGCGGTCTCCTCGGGCGTCCGGGCCCCGAGATCCAGGCCGATCGGGGAACGCAGCCGGGCCAGTTCCTCCTCGCCCAGGCCGGCCTCGCGGAGCCGGGCCAGCCGGTCCTCGTGCGTCCGGCGGCTGCCCATGGCGCCGATGTACGCGGCCGGGGTGCGCAGCGCGACCTCCAGCACTGGCACGTCGAACTTGGGGTCGTGGGTCAGCACGCAGATCACCGTGCGCGAGTCCACCGGGGTCCGGGCCAGGTAGCGATGCGGCCACTCGACCACCACCTCGTCAGCCTCGGGGAACCGGGCCGGGGTGGCGAAGATGCCCCGCGCGTCGCACACGGTCACCTGGTAGCCGAGGAACTTCCCGGCCCGGGCCACGGCCGCCGCGAAGTCGATCGCGCCGAAGACCAGCATCCGCGGCGGCGGCGCGTACGAGTGGACGAACACGGCCAGCTCGTCGCCGAGCCGCTCGCCGTCCGCGCCGTAACGGCGGACGCCGGTCAGGCCCTGGGCCAGCATCCCCCGCGCGTCGTCGTCCACGGCCGCGTCCAGCCGGTCGCCGTTGCCCAGGGTCCCGCTGACCTTGTCGCCGGCCCAGATCACCCGGCGCGCGCCGACGCGGCCGGGGCCCTCGATCACGCTGGCCACCGCGACCGGCTCCCCGGCGGCGATGGCCGCCGACACGTCGCCGAGCTCCGGGTAGAGGTCACGGCTGACCGGCTCCACCAGCAGATGCAGGATGCCGCCGCAGGTCAGGCCGACCGAGAACGCGTCGTCGTCGCTGACCCCGTAGGTGGCCAGCACCGGCTCCCCGGTCTGGCAGACCTCCTGGGCCAGTTCGTACACGGCGCCTTCCACGCAGCCGCCCGACACGCTGCCCGTGACCTCGCCGTCCGCGGACACGGCCATCGCGGCGCCAGGCTCCCGGGGCGCGCTGCGGAACGTGCGCACCACCGTGGCCAGGCCGAACACTTCGCCCGTGTCCCACCACTTCGTGATCGGGTCCAGGATGTCTCGCAACCGGCTTCACCTCGGTACGTTGGGCCACTACGGCCTCGGGCACTGCCGTCAGTCAGGCGGCGGGTACGGGGCCGCCGCGCCGGCACCGCCGGGGCATGACCTCAGGGTACGTTCACGTCAGCGGCCCGCGCCATGCCCGGGATTCCGGCGCGTCCCGGCGAGGGCGATCCCGGAGGCCTCCCCGGACCTGGGCGCTTCCGCTCGGAACCAGCCCGGCGAGATCCGCTGACCACCCTGCGGGACCCCGGCTCTAGCAGGTTAGGTTAGCCTAAGCTATCGTCGTTCCCGGTTCAGCGGCGATCCCCGCTCCCCCAGAGCAGGGCCGCCGACGCGATAAGGAAAGGCGGCTGGTTGATGGCAAGGCGATGGGGCCGCGCTCCCCGGATGACCGCGGCGACCCTGGCCGTGGCGGGCCTGGTGGCCGCCACGATGACGGGCTGCTCAGCCTTGTCGGGCTCGGCGTCCACTGGCGGCGGGAACTCCATCACCCTGTACAGCGGCCAGCACCTGCAGACCACCCAGAAACTGGTCGCCGCGTTCGAGAAGCAGACCGGGATCACCGTCAGCGTGCGCAGCAACGACGAGGCCGTGCTGGCCGACCAGATCGTGACCGAGGGAGCGCGCTCCCCGGCCGACGTGTTCTACACCGAGAACACCCCGCCGCTGGAACTCCTGCAGGGCAAGGGACTGCTGTCCACGGTGCGCAGCAGCACGCTGGCGGCCACCCCGTCCCGGTACAACTCCCCGCAGGGCGACTGGGCGGGCGTGTCCGCCCGGGTCAGCGTGCTCATCTACAACCCCCGCCTGATCAGCAAGAGCCAGCTGCCCACCTCGGTGATGCAGCTCGCCGACCCCAAGTACAAGGGCAAGATCGCCCTGGCCGCCGGGGAAACCGACTTCCAGCCGATCGTCACCTCGGTCCTGCGCGCGCACGGCACCGCCGCCACCGAGAAATGGCTCAACGCCGTGAAGGCGAACGCGGCCGGGCATCTCTACCCGGACAACGAGACCGTGACCAGCGACGTCAACCGCGGGAGCGCCGCGGTGGGCATCATCAACCAGTACTACTGGTACCGGCTGCGGGCCGAGATCGGCGCCGGGGCGACGCACTCGGCCATCGCGTTCTTCGCCCCGCGCGACCCCGGCTACGTGCTCGACGTCTCGGGCGCCGCGGTGCTGAAGTCCAGCACCCACCAGGCCGCCGCGCAGCGGTTCCTGGCCTTTCTGGTCAGCAAGCCCGCCCAGGAGATCATCGGCGGGCATTCACTCAGCTACGAGTACCCGATAGCCTCGGGCGTGATCACCGCGGCCCCGGAAACCCCGTTCAGCCAGCTCCAGCCGAACCCGATCACGCTCGGCGAACTCGGCACCGGATCGGCGGCGATCGCCCTGCTCCGCCGGGCGGGCCTGCTGTGAGGACCGGATGGCGCCAGCCTGAGATCCCGGGGCGGCCCCGGCCTGGAGGATACCGATGACGTCGTCCCCCGTTCTGGACCGGCACGGCCCGGGACCCGGGCAACCCGGTGCGGACGGGCCGGTTGTCGTTGCGGCGACAAAGGCGAGGCGGGCGCGGCGCCCGCGCGCGCTGATCGCCTCAGCCACGCTGATCGCGGCGGTCCTGGCCCTGCCGCTCGTCTTCCTGCTGGTCGAGGCGAGCGGCAGCGGCGCGGGGGCGGACGCGCGGCTGATCTTCCGCCCGCTCACCGCGGAGCTGCTGTGGAACACGGTCCGGCTCACCGTGGCGGTCACCGCCCTGTGCGCGGTGATCGGCACCGCGGCCGCGTGGTGCGTCGAGCGCACCAACGTCCCGGGCCGGAAGATCTGGGCCGTGCTGGTGGTCGTGCCGCTGGCCATCCCTGATTTCGTGGTCAGCTTCGGCTGGGCGTCGCTGTGGACGTGGGTCCACGGCTTCCGCGGCGCGGTCATCGTCATGACCCTGGCCGTGTACCCGCTGGTCTACCTGCCGGTCGCGGCCAGCCTGCGCGGCGCGGACCCCGGGCAGGAGGAGGTCGCCCGCAGCCTGGGCTCCGGCCGGGTGCGCACGTTCGTCCGGATCACCCTCGGCCAGGCCCGGGGCGCCATCCTGGGCGGCTGCCTGCTGGTGGCGATGGTGATGCTGGCCGAGTACGGGGCCTTCGAGATCGTCGGCTACCAGACCTTCACCACCGCGATCTTCACCGAGATCAACGTGGCCTTCAGCCTGCCCGCGGCCAGCGCCCTGGCCCTGGTCCTGGTGCTGCTCAGCCTGATCGTGCTCGGGGCGGAGGGGAAACTGCGCGGCCGCGGCCGGGTCAGCCGGTCCGGCGCGCTGGCCCAGCGGGTGTCGGCGCCGTACCGGCTGGGCCGGGCCCGGATCCCGGCGCTGGCTGGCCTGACCGCGCTGACCGGGCTGTCCCTCGGCGTCCCGGTCGGCTCCAGCATCTACTGGATGGCCACGCGCGGGCACGATTCGCTGACCGGGGTGTCGATGCCGATGGCGGCGCTGACCACCGCGCTGTACGGGCTGCTGTCCGCGGGGCTGGCCACGCTGATGGCCCTGCCAGTGGCGCTGCTCGCGGTGCGGCATCCCGGCGGGGCCCGGCGCTTCCTGGAGCGCAGCACGTACCTGGTGCTGGCCGTGCCGGGCGTGGTCATCGCGCTGGCCCTGTCCTACTTCACCGAGCGCTACCTGCGCGGGTTCGGCTACCAGACCGCGCCGCTGCTGATCCTGGCCTACGCGATCATGTTCTTCCCGCTCGCCCTGGTCGGGGTCAAGGCGTCGCTGGCCCGCGCCCCGGTCAGCCTGGACGAGGTGGCCCGGTCGCTCGGCCAGCCCCGGCTCACGGTGCTCTGGCGGGTCACGCTCCGGCTGACCGGGCCGGGCCTGGTCGCCGCGTTCTGCCTGGTCTTCCTCTCGGTTATCACCGAGCTGACCGCGACCCTTATCCTGATCCCGACCGGCGTGCAGACCCTGGCCTCGCAGTTCTGGGTGTACGAGACGAACCTGTCCTACGGGCAGGCCGCCCCGTTCGCCCTGGTGATGATCGCCGTGGCGGCCATCCCGAGCTGGGTGCTCGGCCGGTTCTTCGATCGCGGCGCGGCGGACCCGAGGATGATGACATGACCCAGCTGGCGGTCGCCGGGCTGGACAAGAGGTTCGGTGCCCACCAGGTGCTGACCGGCCTCGATCTCGACGTGCCCGCGGGCTCGCTGACCGCGATCCTCGGCCCGTCCGGCAGCGGCAAGACCACCCTGCTGCGGGTGCTGGCCGGGTTCGAGCACGCGGACTCGGGCACGGTGCGGATCGGCTCCGCGGTGGCCGACGGGCCCGGCGTGTTCCTCCCCCCGGAACGGCGGCGCATCGGCTACGTGCCGCAGGAAGGCAGCCTGTTCCCGCACCTCACCGTGGCCGCGAACGTCGCGTTCGGGCTGAGCCGCCGCAAATGGGGCCGGGAGCGGCGCGGCAAGCGCTGCGCCGAACTGCTGGAGGCGGTCGGGCTGGCCGGGCTGGACCGCCGGTACCCGCACCAGCTCTCCGGCGGCCAGCAGCAGCGGGTCGCGCTGGCCCGGGCACTCGCCATCCAGCCGGAGGTCGTCCTGCTGGACGAGCCGTTCGCGTCCCTCGACGCTCACCTGCGGGCCAGCGTCCGGGCCGACGTGCAGCAGCTGCTGAAGGAGTCGGGCACCACTAGCGTGCTGGTCACCCACGACCAGGACGAGGCGCTGTCCACCGCGGACCGGGTCGCGGTACTGCGCGACGGCGGCATCGCCCAGTGCGCCGCCCCGCAGGAGCTGTACTCCCGCCCGGTGGACGCGGACATGGCCAGCTTCATCGGCGAGGCCAACCTCATCCCCGGCATCCTCAACGGCTCGTCCGTGCAGACTCTCCTGGGCGTGCACGCGGTGACGGGGCCGGACGCGGCCGGGGACGGGGCGGGTGCGGGCCGGAACGGCAGTGACGGGCCGGGACACCGCCCGGCCATGGTGCTGATCCGGCCGGAGCAGGTCGAGCTGATCCCCGGCACTCCCGGCCTGGCCGGCGTGGCCGGCGCCGCTGAGCCGGGCCTGGCCGGCAGCGACGGCACCGGCGGCCTGACCGGCCGGATCACTGGCTACGGCTACCACGGGCACGACGCGGTGGTGACGGTGCAGCCGGAGCAGGACCCGCAGGCCCCGCCGCTGACCGTGCGGACGCTCGGCGGCGGCGCGCTGTCCCCCGGCTCGAAGGTCACTCTCCGCGCCCACGGCCCCGTGATCGCCTGGCCGCAGCGCCGCGACTGACTCGCGGCTGCCCGGCCCGTGGGCGCGCCTGCCCGGCGCCTACTCGACGATCTTGGAGATCGGGATCTCCAGGATGTCCCGGGCCCCGGCCGCCTTCAGCGCCGGGATCAGCGTGTTGACCCCGCGCTTGGGCACCACCGTCTCCACGGCGTTCATCCCGCCGCGGGCCAGGGTGGTGATGGTCGGGGAGGACAGCGCGGGCAGCATCGCCGTCACCGCCTCCAGCTGGGCCGCGGCCACGTTGAGCTTGAGCAGGACGTGGCCGCGGGCCTGGATGGCGCCGCGGAGCAGCAGCGCGATGTCATCCATCGCGGCCCGCTTCTCCGGGTCCGCGTACGCGTCGGTGTTCGCGATCAGCTCGGTGTAGCTGGTCAGCAGCGTGTCGAGGATGCGCAGGCCGTTGCGGCGCAGCGACGAGCCGGTCTCGGTCAGGTCGACGATCGCGTCCACGATGTCCGGCACCTTGGCTTCGGTGGCCCCGTGGGAGGGGATGACCATGGCCTTGACCCCGCTGGCCTCCAGGTACCGGGCGGTGGTCGCGGGCAGCTCGGTCGAGATCCGGACGCCCTCGGGCAGGTCGGTCACGGACTGCCACGGCGAGTTCTGCGGGACCGCGAGGACGACCCGGATGGGCTGCGAGGTGGCCTTGGAGTAGTGCAGCTCCCCCAGGGACGCGACCTCCGCGCCAGTCTCGGTGATCCAGTCCCGGCCGGTGATGCCGAGGTCGAACAGGCCGCGCTCGATGTAGGACGGGATCTCCTGCGGGCGCAGGAAGCGCACCTTGTCGATCCGCGGGTCATCGATCGACGCGTGGTAGTCACGGTCGGAGGACCGGCGGACGGTCAGGTCCGCGGCGTCGAACAGGTCGAGGGTGGCCCGCTCCAGCGAGCCTTTGGGCAGGACCAGGGAAAGCACAGTTGAGAACCTTTCTTCCGCAACGAAAACCAGCCGGGCTGCTCATGCCGCCCGGTCAATGTCGTTGCTGGTTCCCGCCGCAGGCCGGTCCCCCGCGCAGGGAGCGCAGTACGAGCGCGGTCTCGAGCGCGGCCACGACCGCCTCCCATCCCTTGTCCTCGCGACTGCCGTCCTGCCCGCTGCGATCGCGGGCCTGCTCCAGGGTGTCACAGGTCAGCACCCCGTTGCCAACTGGCTTGCCCGCGTCCAGCGCGACCCGGGCGATCCCGTAGGTGACCGCGTCACAGACGTACTCGAAGTGCGGTGTGCCGCCCCGGATCACCGCACCCAGGCACGCCACCGCGTCATGGTGGCGGGCCAGCTCGGCGGCGACCACGGGCAGCTCGACCGCGCCGGGCACCCGGACCACCAGCGGGTCGTCGATGCCGCACGCCTTGGCGGCGGCCAGGGCGCGGTCGGTCAGCGCGTCGGTGATCTCGGAGTGCCAGCGGGTCACGGCGATGGCCAGGGTGATCCCGGCGGCGTCGACGGTCTCGGCGGCCGGCCGCCCGGCGCCGCTCACCGGGTCTCCCCTGAGGCTCGCGCCGTCCGGCAGGAACCCGCACACCGGCCACTCGCCCAGGCCTGACGGCCCAGGCTCGCTAGCCGGTACCGGACGGCGCTCACCGGGCCCCGGCCAGGGCCGTGCCGCAGTCGTTCCCGTTGAGCGGGCTCCCCGCGGCGGAGCTGCCGTTGGCTCCGTTCCCGGCCATGGGGGCGGGCAGGCCGTCGATCAGATGGCCGAGCCGGTCCCTCTTGACGGTCAGGTAGCGGAGATTCTCCGGGGTGGGCGTGACCGGCAGCGCGACCCGGTCGGCCACCTCGATGCCGAACCCGGACAGCCCCGTGACCTTGGCCGGGTTGTTGGTCAGCAGGCGCACCGAGCGCACGCCCAGGTCGGCGAGGATCTGGGCGCCGGTGGAGTACTCCCGCGCGTCGGCCGGCAGGCCGAGTTCCAGGTTGGCGTCCACCGTGTCGGCGCCGGCGTCCTGGAGCTGGTAGGCCCGGAGCTTGCTGAGCAGGCCGATGCCCCGGCCCTCGTGGCCGCGCAGGTACAGCACGACGCCGCGGCCCTCGGCGGCGATCGCGGCCATCGACGCCTCCAGCTGGTCCCCGCAGTCACACCGGCGGGAGCCGAACACGTCCCCGGTCAGGCACTCCGAGTGCGCGCGGACCAGCACGTCCCGGCCGTCGCCCAGGTCGCCGAGGACCAGGACGGGGTGCTCGGTGTGGTCCACCAGGTTCTGGTACCCGAGGGCACGCCACTCGCCGTAGGCGTTGGGGAGCCTGGTCTCCACCACCCGGCGGACCATCCGCTCGCTGTGCCGCCGGTAGTCGATGAGCTGGGCGATCGAGATCAGCGTGAGCCCGTGCTCGTCGGCGAACTCCCGCAGCTGCGGGAGCCTGGCCATGGTGCCGTCGTCGTTGACCACCTCGGCCAGCACCCC
The DNA here is from genome assembly GCA_025964635.1 of Actinomycetes bacterium. Lineage (GTDB taxonomy): Bacteria > Actinomycetota > Actinomycetes > Streptosporangiales > Streptosporangiaceae > RYN-230. The sequence goes on from JAOPYP010000731.1 coordinate 11,046, forward strand.
GGCCGGGTCTAGCCCGGCCAGCCGGGCCAGGTCCACCGCGGCCTCGGTGTGCCCGGGCCGCCGCAGCACGCCGCCCTCGGCGTACCGGAGCGGGAAGATGTGCCCGGGCCGGACGATCTCGTAAGGCTCGGTGGCCGAATCGACCAGGGTCCGCACGGTCCGCGCCCGGTCCTCGGCGGAGATCCCGGTCGTCACCCCGTCCCGGGCGTCCACGCTGATGGTAAACGCGGTGCGCATCCGCTCCGAGTTGTGCGGGGTCATCAGCGGCAGCTGGAGCCGGTCCAGGTGCGACCCGGGGAGGGGAACGCAGATCACGCCGCTGGTGTGCCGGATCATGAACGCCATCAGGTCGGCCGTCATCTTGCTGGCCGCGACGATGATGTCGCCCTCGTTCTCCCGGTCGGCGTCGTCCACGACCACCACCGGACGGCCGGCCGCGATGTCCTGGACCGCCTGCGCGACCTCGTCGAGCATGGATTCTTCGCTGCTCATGACCTGGCTCCCGGCTGCTCGTTCCTGGCCTGGCTGGCTGTACCGGCGGCCGGCGGCGGGGACGTTGCGGGCCTCCCCGGCGGGCCGCTGGCCAGCAGGCTCTCCACGTACTTGGCGATCACATCGACCTCGAGATTCACCTGGCTGCCGGGCTGGAGCCGGCCGAGCGTCGTCATTTCCAGCGTGGTGGGGATGAGGCTGACCTCGAACCAGGGCCCCGGCGTCTCCCCGCCCGCGCTGCCGGTGGCGCCCGTGCTGCCGGTGGCGCCGAGGGCGGAGACGGTCAGGCTGACCCCGTCCACGGTGATCGAGCCCTTCAGCACGATGTACCGGGCCAGGTCCGGCGGGGTGGCGATGCGCACCACATCCCAGTGCTCACCGGGGGTGCGGGACAGGATCTCCCCGGTGCCGTCGGCGTGGCCCTGGACCAGGTGCCCGCCCAGCCGGCCGCCGAGTTCGACGGGGCGCTCCAGGTTGACCGGGGACCCGGGGCTGAGCGCGCCGAGCCCGGTCCGCCGCAGCGTCTCGGCCATCACGTCGGCGGTGAAGGTTTTGTCCGAGGAGTCGGTCACGGTCAGGCAGACGCCGTTGACGGCGATGGAGTCACCGTGCGAGGCCGCGGCGGTGACCCGCGGGCCGCGTACCGTCAGCCGGGCCGCGTCGGGCAGTCGGTCGACGGCGACGACCTCGCCGAGTTCTTCCACTATGCCGGTGAACATCCGCGGTTCCTCTCCTCGGAGCCGTTAGGCCATTCGGGCTCCGGGGGTGCGCGGACGCGCAAACGCGTACGGGCAGCCAACGCTGCCGCCGCGCGCGTGCTGCCTCCCATCCGGACTTTAACCGTCGGTCCCGGAATTTCACCGGATCAGCCGGCCGCTGGCGCTGGGCGCCGTGGCCGGGTCGCGGACTGTCACCGCCGGCTCGGAATTTCACCGACCCCGGAGCACGCTTTACTCCAGCAACCAGTGTGCCACGAGAGGTATTCCAGGCCGCAACCCGCCCGTTCCGTGACCCTCCGCACATTTGCGGGCGGCCGCGGGCGGCTGGCGGTCAAGGTCAGGGCCGCGGGCCTGGTTCTCCTGGCCGTCACCGGCCCGGCGGGCTCCCGGTGACCTCGGCCAGACGGTGGGCGATGAACTCACGTTCGGGCTGGTTAGCGGTGAGTTCGAGGGCGCGGCGGTAGGCCTGCGCCGCCTCCTCCGTCCGGCCGAGCCGGCGCAGCAGGTCCGCCTGGGCGGCGGGCAGGTACCGGTAGCCGGCCAGGCGGTCGTCCCGTTCGAGGTGCGCGAGCGCGGCAAGGCCGGCCTCGGGCCCCTCGGCCATGGCCAGTGCGACGGCCCGGTTGAGCGCCACCACGGGCGAGGTCCAGGCCCGCGCGAGCAGGTCGTACAGACCCAGGATCTGCCGCCAGTCAGTGTCGCCGTACGCCGGGGCCTGCGCGTGCACGGCCGCGATCGCGGCCTGGAGCGCGAACCGGCCCGGGCGGCCGCCCCGCAGCGCCGCCCGCACCAGCGCGGTTCCCTCGTCGATGGCGGCCCGGTCCCACCGCGAGCGGTCCTGTTCCTCCAGGAGCAGCAGCCGGCCGTCCGGTGCGCACCGGGTCGCCCGCCGGGCGTCGGTCAGCAGGAGCAGCGCCAGCAGGCCGCGGATCTCGGGCTCGTCCGGCATCAGCAGGCAGAGCATCCGGGCCAGGCCGATCGCGCGGTCCACCAGGTCGTCCCGGACCAGATGGCCGCCGCCCGGCGCGGTGTGGCCCGTCGTGTACAGCAGGTGCACCACGGTCAGGACGGCGTCCAGCCGGTCCGGCAGTTCCGGGGCGGCCGGCACCCGGTACGCGATGCGGGCGCCGGAGATCTTCTTCTTGGCCCGGGTGACCCGGGCGGCCATGGTCGGCTCGGAAACCAGGAAGGCCTGCGCGATCTCGGCCGTGGACAGACCGCACACCAGCCGAAGCGTGAGCGCGACCTGCGCCTCCCGGGCCAGCGCCGGGTGACAGCACGTGAAGATCAGCCGCAGCCGGTCGTCGGGGATCATGACGCCGCCCTCCCCCGCCCCCGCCGGGTCACCTGGCTGGTGCGGCGCTGCCTCGTCCGGCTCCACCAGGAGCGGCAGCTTCCGGCGCAGGGTGGTGTCACGGCGGAGCACGTCGATGGCGCGGTGCCGCGCCGCCGTGGTCAGCCAGGCCCCGGGATTACGCGGCACCCCCTGCCTCGACCAGGCCTCCAGCGCCGACACGTAGGCGTCCTGCACGCACTCCTCAGCCAGGTCCAGGTCGCCGGCGACGCGCGCCGTCGCGGCGAGCACGAACGCCCACTCGCGACGGTGCGCGTCCGCCACGGCGTCAGCTGCTGTAGGGCGGTCCTTCCCGGCCCCCGATCCGGTGCCGGGCCCGGTCTCGGCGGGAAGGCCGCTCGCGGTAGACCTGGTCACATGCCGTCGAAGGCCATGATCGGCCGGACCTCGACGCCGCCGAAGCCCGCCGGGCAGAGCTTGGCGATCTCGAGCGCGTGGTCCAGGTCGCGGGCCTCGACCAGGTAGTAACCGCCCAGGGCCTCCTTGGTCTCGGCGAACGGGCCATCGGTCACCACGTCGTTGCGGATGGACGTGGCGGTGCTGGTGGGCTGCAGAGCCCGTCCCGAGACGATCGACCCGCCGGTCTCCTCCACCTGCTTGGCGAACCGGTTGTGGGCCTCCATGACCTGCTGCAGCACGTCGGGCGTGGCGGTGGCGTAACTGCTCTCGTCCTCGTTGATGAGGATCAGGTACTCAGCCATGACTGCATCTCCTTGAGATTCTCGATTCGTCCGTCACCTGTCCGACGAACGCCCCCCGCGACATCGACAGCCTGCGCGCGAGTTCTTCCGTTGATTATGGGTGACCGCCGGTCAACGGTCAGCAGTCACGGCCGGGACCAGCCGGAGCGGGCCCCGGAGTGGCCCCCGGGGCCGGGGTGACCCGGGCAGGTGGTCAGCTGGGCCAGGGAGCGCGGGCGGTGGCCTGCTCAGCCTGGGCGCGGAGGGACTGGACCGCGGCGGCGGGGTCGTCGGCGTGGTAGACCGCGGAGCCGGCCACGAAGACGTCCGCGCCCGCCTCCGCGCAGCGCTCGATGGTCTTCTCGCTCACTCCGCCGTCCACCTGGAGCCATACCTCGCCGCCGTGCCGGGTCACCAGATCACGGGCCCGGCGCAGCTTGGGCAGGACCAGGTCCAGGAAGGGCTGGCCGCCGAATCCCGGCTCCACGGTCATCAGCAGCATCATGTCGATCTCGGGCAGCAGGTCGGCGTACGGCTCGACCGGGGTCGCCGGGTTGAGCGCGAGGCCGGCCCGGGACCCGGCGGACCTGATCATCCGGAGGGTCCGCACCGGTGAGGAGGCCGCCTCGGCGTGGATCGTGACGTTCCGGGCGCCGGCCTCGGCGTACGCCGGGGCCCAGCGGTCGGGTTCCTCGATCATCAGGTGGCAGTCGATCGGCAGGCCCGCGTGCTTGAGCAGGGACTCGACCACCGGCAGGCCGAGGGTGAGGTTGGGCACGAAGTGGTTGTCCATGACGTCCACGTGCAGCCAGTCGGCCGCACCGGTGACCGCGGCCGCTTCGTCCGCGAGCCGGGCGAAGTCGGCGGACAGGATGCTGGGTGCCATCTGGACGGCCATGGGGCCGAGTGTAGGACCCGGTGCCGCATCCATGCGGGGGACCTCCGCGGTGAGCCCGGACTCCCCCCGTGCGGGGCCCCGGCCGGGGCCGGGCCCGGGGCCGGCGATCCGGGCCCGGGTGGCAGCCGGGCGCAGGTAAGGTGCGCCAGGGACAGCACCCCGGCAAAATGTCGCAGCGTCCGGATACCGTTCGAAACTGTCTTCGATGTGTTCCGGACAGGAGGCAACTTCCGTGAATTCTCAGGCAGCGAGTACTGGCCCGGCGGGGGGCCCGGCATCGGGATCCGAGGCCGCCGCCGCCCTGCTCGGTCGCGTGCGCAAGCTGCTCACCAAGGCCGAGGCCGACGGCGTGACCGCGGCCGAGGCGGAGGCGCTGACGGCCAAGGCGGCCGAGCTGATGGCGAAGTACGGCATCGACCGGGCCCTGCTCGCCGCGCGCCGTCCGGAGACCGATCACCCGGCCGACCGGAAGGTTGACGTCGACAACCCGTGGGCCCGGGTGCAGGCCCATCTGCTCTGCGGCCTGGCCTCGGCGTTGCGGTGCCAGTGCGTGCTGCTCCCCCGGCCGGACCCGGGGACCCGCATCCACATCTTCGGGTTCGCCTCGGACATCGAGCGCACCGACGTGCTCTACACGTCGCTGCTGCTGCAGATGTGGCAGGGCCTGACGGGGGCCCAGGTCCCCGGCTGGAGCCGCAGCCCGCGGGCGTGGCGCCGCAGCTGGCTGCTCGGCTTCATCTCGGCCGTGGTCTCCCGGGTCCGCACCGCCGAGCAGGCGGCCACCTCACAGGCCACCTCCCCCGCGGCCGTGGAAGGCGAGCGGATGACGCTGGTCCTGGCCGACCGGCGGCATGTCATCATGCAGAACATCGAGCACGCGTACCCGGTCACCCGCACCACGCAGATGACCTACTCCGGCAGCGGCTACGGGGCCGGGTACACCGAGGGCCAGCGGGCCGACATCGGCTCGGCCCGGCTGCGCAGGAGAACCGGGCGCTCGCTCACCAGCGCCAGCTGA
>JAOPYP010000732.1 GCA_025964635.1 Actinomycetes bacterium
GGTAGCCAGCCTCGAGTGCGCCGAGGACGCAGGGGCTGATGGTCTCCGCGGCGCGGGTGACCGCCAGCCCGTGCCCGGCCAGGACCGTGTACAGGCCGCGCCGTCCCAGGTCGGCCAGGTCGAGGCCGTCCGCCAGCGGCAGTGGCAGGTAGGAGGTCTGCACGATGAGGGGCCGGCCGGCGGCCAGCCGCAGGCGGCGCAGCTCCAGCACCCGGGCGGGGCCGCCCAGCCGGGCGCCGACCTCCGCGGGCGGGGTGATGATCTGCGTGGCGAGCAGCCGGGTGCTGATCTCGGCCCCCTGGCCGGCCAGGTCGGCGGCGAAGCTGCGCAGGTGGCCGAGGTCGTACTCGTACCGGGCCGCCACGTAGGTGCCGCTGCCGTGCCGCGCGGCGACCAGGCCGTCGTCGGTCAGCAGCTGCACGGCCTGCCGCAGCGTCATGATGCTGACCCCGAACTCCCCGGCCAGCTCCCGCTGGGCCGGCAGCGGGCTCCCCGCAGGCCACTGCCCGCTGGTGATCCGGTCCCGCAGCTCGGCGTAGATGCGCAGGTACTTCGGCTGCCGGTCCTCCGCGGTCTGCCGGGCCACGCTGCCTGCCCCCGCGCTCCTGTTCATGGTTGCGCCGGGGACCGGGCCGAGTCGATCGCGGCCCGCAGATCGCCGACCGCGCGGGCGATGTCCCCGCTGGACGCGCCGCCGAGGACCCGCCGCATGAGCGCGGACGCCACGATCACCCCGTCGGCGTGCCGGGCCGCCGCGGCGGCCCGGGCCGGGGTGTCGATACCGAAGCCGATCAGCACCGGCCGCGGACTATCCTGCTTTTCCCCAACGGTCTGTTCGCCGGCGTCCTCCGACCCGGAGGCGAGCGCCCGGGCGGCCAGCGCCCACCGGCGCTCGTCGTCGCGCTCGTTGCTGCTTCCCGTGGTCGCCATCACGCTCATCACGTAGAGGAAACCACGGGAACGCCGGGCGATGGCGCGCATCTGGGCCGGCGGGGTGGCGGGCGTGACCATCAGGGTGGCGTCCAGGCCGGACGCGGCCGCCGCGGCGAGGTACTCATCCGCCTCCCCGGCCGGCAGGTCGGGGATGATCGTCCCGCTGAAGCCGGCCCCGGCGAGCTCGTCGCAGTACCGCGCGATGCCCCGGTGATAGGCGTGGTTGGCGTAGCTCATCGCGATCAGCGGCACCTCACCGTCCTGGCCGGCCCGCGGCCGGGCCCGGCGCAGCTCGGCCAGGATCGCGGTGGTGTTCGCGCCGCGGCTGATCGCCGTGCCCGACGCCTGCTGGATGACCGGCCCGTCGAGCATCGGGTCCGAGAACGGCAGGCCGATCTCGACCGCGTCCGCACCGGCCTCGGTCATCGCCGCCAGCAGGTCGGTCCAGTCGGCCCGGACGCCGGCGGTGACGTAGCTGACCAGGCTGGGCCGCCCGGCCGCGCGGGCCCGGTCCAGCACCGTCTCAACCCTGCCCATGTCAAGCCCGCCCACGGCTGATCTCCTTCAGGGTGGCGGCGTCCTTGTCACCGCGGCCGGACATGGTGACCAGGACGCTCGTCCCGGCCGGCAGCTCACCGCGGCGCGCGGCCCGGGCCACCCACGCGACCGCGTGCGCGGATTCCAGCGCGGCCAGGATCCCCTCGGTACGGGCACACAGTCCCACGGCCGCGATCGCCTCCTCATCGGTCACCGTGTGGTACTCGGCGCGGCCGGAGTCGGCCAGGTAGGCGTGCTCGGGCCCGACTCCCGGGTAGTCCAGTCCCGCCGAGACCGACTCCGCCTCGATGACCTGGCCATGCTCGTCCTGCAGGACGGACGACAGGAAGCCGTGCAGCACCCCGGGGCGCCCGTGGCTGGCCGCGGCCCCGCCCGCGGCCTCCACGCCGACCAGCCGGGCCGGGGTGCCGGCGAAGCCCGCGAACGTCCCCGCGGCGTTCGACCCACCCCCTACGCAGGCCACCACCACGTCCGGCCCTCCCGAGGGCCGCAGGTCCGGCCGCCCGGCGCACTGCGCCCGGGCCTCGTCGCCGATGACCCGCTGGAACTCGCGCACCAGCCACGGATACGGGTGCGGTCCCACCACCGAGCCGATGCAGTAGTGGGTCGTGTCCACCGTGGTGACCCAGTGCCGCAGCGCCTCGCTGGTGGCGTCCTTCAGCGTGCGCGACCCGGAGCACACCGGCCGCACCGTCGCTCCCAGCAGTTCCATCCGGAACACGTTCAGTTCCTGCCGGGCCATGTCCCGCTCGCCCATGTAGACCGTGCAGCCCAGGCCGAGGTGCGCGGCGACCGTGGCCGCGGCTACCCCGTGCTGGCCGGCGCCGGTCTCGGCGACTAGCGCCGACTTGCCCAGCCGCCGGGCCAGGAGCCCCTGCCCGATCACGTTGTTGATCTTGTGACTGCCGGTGTGAGCCAGGTCCTCCCGCTTGAACAGCACCCGCACCCCGAGCTCCGCCGACAGCCGCGGGGCGCTGCTGACCGGCGTGGGCCGGCCCGCGTAGTCGCGGAGCAGGCCGTCCAGTTCCGCCCGGAACCCCTCGTCCGCCCAGGCGGCGCGGAACTCCCGCTCCAGCTCCTCGCAGGCGGGGACCAGGGCCTCGGGCACGAACCGCCCGCCAAACGGCCCGAATCGGCCCGCCGGACCGGGGTCGCCCATGAGAATCCGTTCCGCGATCTTCATCACGACACCACCTTGGCCAGGCGCGCCCGTCGCACCTAAGTTCTAGAGTTCTAGAAGACTACATCAAGGACTGGTGACCGGGAAAGGCGCAAATGGGATCTTGTGTGCGCACCGGGCCGGGGCGCATCATCAGCAGACGAACCCCTGGGAGGTGCTGAGCAATGGCCGCCAGCAGCGAGACCGGGCCAGCGAGTACAGCGACCGAGACCGGGCAGCCCAAGCTGCACCGCAACCTGAGCGTCTGGGAGGCCATCGGCATCTCCCTGGCCCTGATGGCGCCCTCGATGGCGGCCAGCATCAACCCGCAGGGCACCGCGACCACGGTGGGCCGGGCGGTGCCGATCGCGTTCGCCCTCGCGTTCGTCGGGGTGCTGCTGGTCGCCTACACGTTCGTCCGGCTGACCCAGCGCTTCCATCACTCCGGCTCGGTGTACGGGTTCGTCGGCGCGACGCTCGGCCCGCGCACCGGGGTGATCTCCGGCTGGGCGCTGACCGGCACCTACACGTTCTACGCGGTGGTCACCTCGATGGCCGGCGGGCGGTTCGCGGCCAACTTGCTGGACGCGATCGGCGTCTGGAACAACCCGCCGGCCTGGTCCGGGTTCCTGCTGGGCGTCATCGGCATGGTGCTGGTCTGGTTCCTGGCCATCACCCCGGCCCGTGGCGGCACCCGGGTGCTGCTGGCCGCCGAGGCCGTCACCGTGCTGCTGATCCTCATCGTGATCGTGATCGTCTTCGCCAAACTGGCCGGGCACAGCGCCCCGAACAAGCTCGGCGTGGACTGGTCGGTGTTCAGCCTCCCGTCCGGCACGCCGCTCTCGACGATCTTCCTCGGCGTGGTGTTCGGCTTCCTGTCGTTCGCCGGGTTCGAGGCCGCGTCCACCCTCGGGGAGGAGACCCGGCGGCCCAGGCGGGACATCCCGCGGGCCATCCTGGGCGTGGCCATCTTCGGCGGCATCTACTTCTTCGTGGTCACCGCGGTCGAGGTGATGGGCTTCGGCACCTCGGCCCGGGGCGTGACCGCGTTCATCAACTCCACCTCCCTCATCGGTGACCTCGGCACCAGCTACGTCGCGTCCTGGCTGGGCACGATCATCACGGCCGGCGCCATGATCTCGGCGTTCGGCTGCGCGCTCGCGTCCACGGTCGGCGCGTCCCGGCTCGCGTACGCGATGAGCCGGGACGGGGTCCTGCCCGCCCGGCTCAGCCGCGTCTCGCCCCGGCGCCGGACCCCCACGACCTCGGCCGCGGCCGTGGTGCTGGCCGTCTACCTGATCGTCGCCTTCACCTGGTTCGTGCTGGGCGGCGACCCGTTCACGCTGTTCCTGGAGAGCGGCACGATCGGCACGCTGATCCTGCTGGTCGTCTACATCCTGGCCACGATCGGGATGGTGCGGCTGGTGTTCTTCTCCGGGGATTCCCGGGTCAGGCGGTGGGAGCTGGTGATCCCCGTGCTGGGCATCGTCGTGCTCGGCTACACCCTGTTCCGGAACGTCTGGCCGCTGCCCACCGGGGTGGCCTGGTGGGGGCCGTCCGTGGCCATCGCCTGGCTCGTGGTGGGGATCGCCTGGGTGCTGGCCCGGCCCGCCGCGACCCAGCGGGCCGGCGAGCTGCTGACCCAGGCCGAGGGACTGGCCGCGCCGGACGCGTCGGAGCCGGGCCGGCTGTCCCGGCTCTGACGCGGACCGGACAACCCGGCCACGCGGCTAGCCGTGGCTGCGGCACCACTGGCCATCAGTGTCGTGCCACTCGTACCGGAAACGTGTTCCAGGCGTCCTCGGCCGCCTGGAACACGTCCATCAGGTGTTGCGGCCCCGGGCGTCCACCGGCCACCGCTCCGCGATCCGGCCGTCCTGGACCACGTGCAGCTCATCGACCAGGTTCACCACGGTGCAGACGTGGTTGGGGACCACGACGACCCGGTCGCCCACGGCCGGCCGCTCCCCGGCCCCGGTGACGGCCACCGCGTGGTGTTCCCACAGCCCGGTGATCGTGGCCTCCGGGAACGCGGGCAGCAGCCCGTGCCCCGGCGCCCACGCCGGGCGGTCATAGCCGAGCACCTTGGCCCCGGAGTCCAGCACGAACCGGTCCGGGGCTGGCGTGCTGACGACGGTGGCCAGCACGGACAGCGCCACCTCGTCCAGCGTGCAGCTGCCCAGGATGACTTGCTGCGCGTCGTTGAACGCGTACACCCCGGGCCGCAGCTCGGTGACCGGGCCGCCGTCGGCGGGGCCGGCCGACTGGGCGGCGCTGGGCGTCGACCCGCCGCTGCGCACCGGGCTGGGCAGCCCCGCCGCGG
>JAOPYP010000829.1 GCA_025964635.1 Actinomycetes bacterium
ACCTCGCCGGCGATGCGGCGCCACTGGTCGGCCACGTGCCCGGCGACCTCAACCGGACGGTCGAGGGCCCGGGCGAGGCCGATGGCGAGGCCGACGTCCTTGGCCATCAGCTGCAGGGAGAATCCGGAGTCGAAACGCCCGCTGGTCATGAACTGGGCCACCTTGTTCTCGCTGGTGTTGCTCCGTCCGGAGGAGCTGTTCAGGACCTTCGTCATCGTGTCCGCGCTGATCCCGAATGACTCGGCGAGTACGAGAGCTTCGACGGTGACCGAGATGGTCGCCGCCGACACCAGATTGTTCAGCGCCTTGGCCGCGTGCCCCGACCCGATGTCGCCGACCCGGATGATCGTTGCGGCCATGGCGTTGAGCACGGGGGTCGCTCGCGTCAGGTCGTCCTCCGAGCCTCCCACGAGGACGGACAAACTGGCCGCTCTGGCTCCGCGTACACCGCCTGAGACGGGGGCGTCGAGCATCGACAAACCCCTGGCGTGCAGACGTGCTGCCAGCCTGCGGGTGCGCAGTGGCTCGGAGGAGCTCATATCGATGACCAGGCACCCCGGTGGCAGCGCATCGGCGACCTTGCCGCCTTCGAGCACGTCTTCGACTATCTCGGAGGTCGGCAGCATGAGGATCAGCGCCTCGACTCCGGCGAAAGACTGCGCGCCGGCCGCCGCGACCGAGGTGGGGTGCGCGGCGGCGAATCCCTCGGTCACCCCGGGGGCGGCGTCCGATATGGTCATCGCGAAGCCCGCGTCGGCGAGATGGGCCGCCATCGGCGAGCCCATGTTGCCGAGACCGATGAAACCGACCCGGGTCATGGTCATTGCGACGTGCCCGGGGCCGCCATCGCCTCGGCGTCCATCGCCGCGAAGACATCGGCGGCGGCGCGGAACGCCTCCAGCGCAGCCGGTCCACCGCAGTAGAAGGCGCTCTGCATCAGCACCTCCTTGATCTGCTCGCGCGAAACGCCGTTGTTGACGGCACCGCGCACATGGGCCCTGAACTCGACGGGGCGGTTCAGCGCAGTGATCATGGACAGGTTGATCAGGCTGCGCTCCTGCAGGCTCAGTCCGGGGCGGTTCCACAGGTCGCCCCAGCAGTACTGGGTGACGTATTCCTGGATGTCGCGGGAGAAATCGGTGGCGGCGGCCAGCGAGGCGTCGACGTGGGCGTCGCCGAGCACGCGGCGGCGCGTGGCGAGCCCGGCGTCGTAGAGGTCCTGATTCACGACAGCTCCTCAGTGGTGAGTGGGTTCAGTCAGATGCGAGCGAGATCGGCCCAGTCGCGGATGATGAAAGCGCCGTCGCCGCTATCGTCCACATGGCAGGCCGAATGCCCGCCGAAATGCCCAGGGAACACGAGCAGGGATCGGTCGGCGGCCTCGGCGAGCAGGCGGCGGCGGGCGGCGCGCGCCATGGCCGGATCCTCGCAGAAACAGCTGTTGATGTCGGGATTACCGATCTGCACAGGTGAGTGCAGGATGTCGCCGACGAACAGGGCACCGGTGCCGCCGGACTGCAGCCTGAGCACGGACGAGCCAGGGGTGTGGCCGGGCTCGGCCTGCAGCACCAGCTCGGAGTTGATGGGATGCTCGCCGGCCCACAGGTCGATGAGGCCGGCCCGCTGCAACGGCTGCACGCTGTCCTCGAAGACATTCTGGTTGCCGTCGCCCGGCGGCCGGGGCGTGCGGATCGGATCCCAGAACAGGAAATCCGGCTCGCAGATGAGGTAGCGGGCGTTGGGAAAGGTCGGCACCCAATCCCGCCCGTTCAGGCTGGTGTTCCAGCCCACGTGATCGACGTGCAGGTGAGTGTTGATCACGATGTCCACGTGGTCTGGCGATACGCCGGCCGCGCGGAGGTTGTCCAGATAGGCAGTGTCGTGATGGGCGTAGACCGGCGCGTACGGACGTTCCTTACCGTTGCCGGCGCCGGTGTCGAGCAGGATGATCGTCCCCTGGCTGCGGATGAGCCACGTGTGGAGCACCGTGCGAAGCGTGCCCCGGGTGGCGTCGTAGAAGTCGGGATCGAGCCAGCCCGCGTTGTCCGCCCAGTAGGCGGGGCTGCTCTCGGGGAACAGGAATCCCGGCGTGGCCGGGCTCTCCCCGGCGTATTCCTGCACGCGCGTTACCTCGACGTCGCCGAGCAGGACCCGCGCGGGCTCGGTCACCATGACCGGTTCGCCTCGGGTACCGGGTAGAGCTCCTCCAGGGCGGGCGGCACCGCGGCCGAGACGAAATTCGCGGTCTCCAGTAGCCGGGGTGTCCAGTTGTTGCCCTTGGCCATGTTGCGGGTCTCGGCCATGTAGGCGCTACGCGATTGCACGTCGTCGGTCATCTGACGCTCACGCCTTTCCCAGACGGCTAGGGCCTCGGCGACAGTCTGGTGCTGGTCAAGCGCATGGGCCAGGTCGACCCCGTTGACGATCCCGACGCCGGCCCCCTGGCCGAGAGCCGGGCACATGGCATGCGCCGAGTCGCCGACCAGCACCGCCCGTCCGGCCGACCAGGGCGTCACGCGGTTGGTCTGGTAGTTGTCGTGCCGGCCTCCCTCGGCCTTGCCGGCCAGCTCGATGATCGGCGTGAGATGAGGGAAGCGGTCCGACCAGACCTCCACGTCGACCGGGATCCTGGACGCGCGCTCGTTTCTCGTCTCGGCCATAAAGGCGATGTAGAGCATGCCCGGCCCCATCGGGTGGTACAGCACGCGCATCGCGTCCGGCTCGAGCGTCCAGTAGTCGAGCACGCGGTTCCACCGCTCGCCGCGGAACTCTTCCGGGCGCGGGATCAGCACCCGGCATACGCCGTCGGAGTACTTCTTGCGCTCCTGGGTGAGGTCACCGAGCGAGTTGCGCACTGCCGACCCCGCACCATCGGCGCCGATCACCAGGTCGGCCTCCAGGCGGCTTCCGTCTGCGAGCAACAGCGCACCCACGGGGTCGGCGCCGACGGCTCGCGAGTCGGTCACGATCTCTGCGCCCGCCGCGCGGGCCGCCTCGGCCAGCAGCGAGTGCAGCTTCGGCCGGGTGATCGCCCAGTAGGGGTAGCCGGGCACTTCGCGTGAGACCGACGCCCCGTTCAGAAAGGTCTCGTAGTAGTCCGGCCGCACGCCATGCTCACGGACGGACTGCGCGACACCGATGACCTCCAGCGACAGCATGGCGTTGCGCCACATCACGATGCCTGCCCCGAAGTCGCGCACGCTGTCGTTCTGCTCGTGCAGCCGCACGGACCAGCCGCGCTGCGCCAGCGCGGTGCTGACGGTAAGCCCGGCGAAGCCGGCCCCCGCGACCTCTGCGTGCCGGGCGGGCGCCTGTGGTGTTGTCATCGCGGTACCTCTCAGATGTGGACGCGAAGCGGCTTCGCGCTGACCAGTCTTTGCTGGGTCAGGCCGGCGGCGCGGGGGTGCTGCGGACGCAGAACGCGCGGAAGGTATGGCGGATGTCCCAGGTGCCTGACCAGCGGCTCGGGAGCGCGATGACGCTACCCGGCGTGAGTTCGTGCCGGGTGCCATGGTGGTCGGCGAGGAAGCCGTCACCGGCGAGGACGAAGGCGAAGAATCCGTGATCGCCTCGAGCCCGGGGATACTGGCCGGGCTCGCGCGACCTGATATCGCAGCGGCCGTCCGGACCGTCGAAGACCACGGTGTCGGTGGCGACGGGTGAACCGGGGGCGGCTGTCGCACTCGGCAGCACGTCGGCCAGTACCCGGTCGGCCGGCCGGAACGCGGACGCGACCACGGTGCTCGGCAGCGGGGGTGCCGGAGTCGTGTGCAGGTAGACCTTGCGGATCGTCTCGCGGATATGCCAGGTTCCCGCCCAGCCGAACGGGAGCACCAGCACGCAGCCTGCGGTCAGCTCATGCGAGGTCCCGTCCTCGTCGACGATGGTCGCGTCGCCGGAGATGATGTACATGAACGACCCCCGCTTGTCCTTGACGCGAGGGAACACCCCGGCGCCGCAAGCCCAGATCGCGAAGAAGCCGTCGGCGCCGTCGAAGACCGTCTTTTCATGGGCGAACGGCACACCCGCCAGGATCGGCTCCATGGAGACCTCCTCGGGCAGCGGCCCTCGCAGCACCTGCGCGGCGTCGAGAAAGGCGGCCTGCGTCGTCTGGTGATGCACGCTCACGGGATTGCTCCTTGGCAGGCAGAAGGGGCGGCTGCGGTTCCGGTCACGGCCGGTATGCCGAGCAGCTCGAATGACGGCCGGTGCAAGATGGCGTGCAACTCCTCATCGGTGACGGGCGTGAGGGCGAACCGCTGCATGTGGGCCACGACGCGAGCCAGCGCGGCTGCGGCGCTGTCGGCCGAGACCATCGGGGAATCACTGCCGAACAGCACCTTGTCGAGGACGCCGTACTCCTTGGCGGCCGACAGCGCGGTGGCCAGCACCGTCGGCCGGCTGGCAATCGCCGAGGTGTCGGCGTAGACGTTCCTGTGCCGCCGCATGACCACGACAGCCTCGTGCACCCACGGATGACCCATGTGAGCGATCACGATGCGCAGTTCGGGGAAGGCGATCGCGACGTCGTCGAGCAGCAGCGGGTTGGCATCGGCCAGGCGGCCTGCGTTGGCGAAGATCGCACCTTGATGGATCATCACCGGCAATCCGAGGCGTTCGGCGGCCGAGAAGACTCGCATCGTCAGCGGGTTGAGTGGTGACGTTCCCTGATAGATCGGGCCGAGCTTGATCCCGCCCAGCCCGAGATCGGTGTGGCATCGCTCGATCTCGGCGACAGCATCGTGGCGAGTCGGGTCCACCGACATAAAGCCGACGGTCTGACCGCCGACCTCCCGCACGAACGCAGCGACCGCGTCGTTGGGCACCATGATCCCCGACGCCTGGGCCTGCAATCCGAACACGATAGTGCGCGCAGCGGGAACGACCTGCCGCCGGTACGACTCGGCTGTCACGCTGTCGATGGCGCCGGCGGCCAGCTGGGTCGAGACTCGGCCGAGCCCATCGGTCCACGGCGGCCCCTGGTGGTCCAGCTTCCAGAAGTGCGTGTGCACGTCGGTGATCATGAGCAGCTACGCCTCGCTTCGCAGGTACGGAATCGCCAGTGCGCTGGGGGCTCTGTGCCGCCGCTTGCCCTC
>JAOPYP010000003.1 GCA_025964635.1 Actinomycetes bacterium
GCTTCGGCAGGCGGCCCGGCCGCCCGCAGCGCCCCCTCAGCCAGCCCGGCCGCCGCGGCGGCCACCGTGCACACCGCACCGGCGGCCGTCGCAGGCAAGACCAAGACCATCCTGGTCAACGCGCACGGCCTGCCGCTGTACTACTACCGGCCCGACACCGCGACGAAGTCGCTGGTGACCGGGAGCCTGGCCCAGCTGTGGCCGCCGCTGACGGCGGCCGCGCCGAGCGGTACCGCGCCGACCGGCACCGGGGTGAACGGCAAGCTCGCCGTGCTCAACGACATCCATGGCCACCAGGTCACCTACCACGGTCACCCGCTCTACACCTTCATCGACGATCACCCCGGCCAGGTCACCGGCCAGGGCGTCCAGGGCTTCTTCGTGACCACGCCCGGCGTGGCCGCGACCGGCACTTCGTCGGCGGGAACGGCCCCGGCCGCCCCGTCCGGCGGCGGGCTCGGCTACTGAGGCGTTCCAGGTAACTCCACTCCAGCCGGCCGCGGTGCCAGCCGGCCCGCACGCTCAGACAGGCGTCCATGAGAATCTGCAGGCCCGCCTCTGCGGGCACAGGCGCAAGCTGGCTGGCCCCCACGGCCGGGCGGTCCGGCCCGCGCGCAGTCCGCGGCCCCCGGCCAGCGCGCCAGCGCCAGGACACGAAACGTGTGGCCGGCTGGGTAGCCGCCGCTTCGGCGCTGGCGGCGCTGGTGGCCGCGGGCGTGGCCGAACGGGGCGCACTCGCCGCATCCCTCGCGCGGCTGGGGCACCTGCAGTGGATCTGGATCCCGGTCCTCATCGTGGGCGAATCGGCGTCCATGGCCGCCTTCGCGCTCATGTCCCGGCGGCTGCTCGCGGCGGGCGGGGCCAGCGTCGGTGTCCGGCCCATGCTCGCCACCACCTACGCCGCGAACGCGCTGTCCGTCTCGGTACCGCTGGCCGGGCCTGAGCTGGCCACGGCCTTCACCTTCCGCCGCTTCACCGGGCAGGGCGCGGACGCTCCGCTGGCCAGCTGGTCGCTGCTGGCCGGGGGAGTGGCTTCCTCGGCCGCAGCCGCCATCATCGTGATCGGCGGCGGGCTGGCATCCGGTAGCGGGCTGGTCACGGCGGCGGCCGTGCCCGGCGGCCTGCTGGCCGTGGCGGCCCTCGTCGTGCTGAGCGCGGCCGCGCACCGGCCGGGGCTGCTCCACGGCCTCGAACGGCCCGGGGCCTGGCTGCTGAGGCATGGGTCGCGGCTGTGCCGCCGGCCCGCCGGCGATCCGCGGCGCACGGTCCGGGCCTGGCTGGAGCGGCTGGGCTCGCTGCACCTTCCCGCCTCGGGCTGGCTCACCGTGACCGGCCTGGCCCTGGCCAACTGGCTGGCCGACGCGGCGGTCCTCGCGGTGAGCATTCACAGCGCCGGTGCCGCCGTGCCCTGGCGTGTCCTCCTGCTTGTGTACGGCTCCGGAGTCGCCGCGCAGAGCCTCAACATCACGCCCGGGGGGATCGGGCTGGCCGAAGGAGCCCTGGGGCTGGCCCTGATAGCGGCCGGGCTGCGCACCAGCGAGGCCCTGGCCGCCGTCCTGCTCTACCGGCTGGCCAGTTTCTGGCTGGTCGCGTTCACCGGATGGCTGGTCTTCTTCTGGCTGCGGCGCGTCCGGCCGTCCCGGCGCACCGCCGTGGCGGCGGAGCCGGACGGGGACCGGGCGGGCCGGCGGGAACAGCCCGCCGGCGGCATGAGGCCGGCGGCGTGAGGCCGGCGGCGGTGACTGAGGCGCAACCCGGCCGTGACACGGCTTGCGGCCGGTACCCCGCCGGAGCCGGCAGGACCGTCATCCCGCCCTTCCATGGTGCGTCGCGCAGTCACGACCTGGTGCTGCTGCACGGGCAGCCGGGCTCCGCCGCCGACTGGCAGCTGGTGACCGGACAGCTGCCGGGCACGCTGCGGGCCATTGCGGCCGACCGGCCCGGATATGGTGCCAGCCCGCTCCCGGCGGCCGGGCTCGCCGAGGGAGCCCGCGCTGTGCTGGCCGGGCTGGACGCCCGGGGCATCGAGCGGGCCGTGCTGGTGGGGCATTCGTACGGCGGTGGGGTCGCCTTGTCGGTCGCGAGCCTGGCGCCGCACCGGGTCGAGGCGGTGGTCCTGCTGGCCAGCGTGGGCCCGGGATGCGTAACTTGCTGGGACAGGCTGCTGGCCGCAGCAGTGACGGGGCCGGTGTGCGCGCTGGTCGCCTGGCGGCTCACGCCGTGGATGGCCCGGGCCCGGCTGGCCCGGATCACCAGGCGGCGCGGCCGCCCGCTTGACCCGGACGAGCACGTGAACTGGCAGGTCTGGGGGCAGGCGAGCGGCGAGCGCGGCCGGCTATGGCGCACATTCCTGACCGAGCAGCGGGCCCTGCTGGGCGAGCTGGACGGCCTGGTGTCCGCTCTTCCGTCGATCCGTATTCCCGTGCTGGTCCTGGCTGACCCTGACGACGCGGTGGTTCCTGTCGACACCGCCCGCCGCCTGGTCCAGGCGCTGCCGGACGCCCGCCTCCAGCTGGTCACAGGGGCTGGTCATCATCTGCCCAGGCGGGCCGCTGCCGTGGTCGCCTGCGCCATCGAGGCGTTCGTGGCTACGGCGTGACGCTACCTGGCAGCCAGCCGGGAGAAGCCGGCCAGGAAGCCGGCGATTGGCCCCGCCACCACAGGGTCCCCGGGGATGACGTGGCCGCCGGGATGCTCCAGGACCAGCGGGTCAGCGAAGCGGTCGGCCAGCCGCAGCGAGTCGCGCCGGGGCACGATCGCGTCGGCGCGGCCGCTCACATGGACGGAGGGGACCGTGAGCTTGCGGCGGAACAGCTGGGCGTGCTGCGGCATGGAGCTGGTGAACCCGCCGACCATGATGGCGAACTCGAACGACACCGGCGAGGGCCGGCTGTCGCGCAGCGCGGCCAGCAGCCCGGTCAGGGCGGCGCCCTGGCTGAATCCGAAGATCCCGTCAATGGGCGCTGCGGTGCCCAGCAGCTCGACCGCCCAGTCGCGGGTACGTTCCCATCCGCGGAAGCCGTCGTGCCACCAGCCGAAGCCGCCCTCGGACAGCGAGGGCGCATCGACGTACAACAGCTCGATGTCCGGGGGGATCGCGGCGGCTAGCGGGGCCATCTGCCGGCGCAGGATCGCGCCGGTGCCGTGGTAGCCGTGCAGGCAGAGCATGCGCAGATGTCTCACCGGCTTATCTCCTCGCTCCCAGGACTGAGTGGCCGGCCTGGCGGCCGATCAGGCGTCCGCGGCCGGCGTGGGGCAGACGAGCGTCGCGCGGGCGACGGTCAGTCCGGCGATGGTGAATCCGAGGTAGGCGGCGCTCGCGTTCCGGTCGAGTCCCGTCGTGGCCGCGCTGAGCGCGGTGACGGTCAGGTAGTACTCGTGCACTCCCGAGCCGGCCGGCGGCGCGCCGCCGATGTACTGGGCAGTGCCTGCGTCCCCGGGAAGCTGGAACGCGCCGGGAGGCAGGTGCGAGCCGCCCGGCGCTCCCGCTCCGGCGGGCAGCGAGGTGGTGCCGGCTGGTATCTCGGCCACCACCCAGTGCCAGAAGCCGCTCCCGGTCGGGGCCTGAGGGTCATACATCGAGACGACGAAGCTTTCCGTTCCGGGGGGAAAGCCCTCCCACGACAACTCCGGTGAGATGTCCTGGCCGCCGGGTACCCCGAACATCTTCGACAACTGCGCGAAGGGCAGCGGCTGCCCGTCCGTGACCGACGTGCTGGTGAGCTGGAATGAGGGCACCGTGGGCAGGTAGGCGTACGGGCCCGGGACCGGCTGGGCCGTGGGGTGCGAGGTCTGGGAAGAAGTCATGGGGTAAGCCTGCCGCCGCCCGGTGACATAAGTCCAATAAATAGTTGTTCTCAGAACGATAAGCTGCGTGCATGGAAGTGTCGCTGCGCCAGCTCGAATATTTCGTCGCCGTGGTAGACGAGAGGTCCTTCACCGCGGCCGCCGCCCGCCTGCACGTCAGCCAGCCGGGGCTTTCGCATCAGATCCAGGCACTCGAGCGGCAGCTGCGCGGGCCGCTGCTGGAGCGCCTGCCCCGCGGGGTGCGCCTGACCCCGGCTGGCCGCACCGCGCTACCGCACGCGCGGGCCAGCCTGGCGCACGCTGAGCGGGCGACCACCGCGGCGATGCGCGCTTCCGGCGTCGATGCCGGGGAACTCCACGTGGGGACGCTGTTCTCGATCAGTATCGGCGTGCTCCCGGCCGCGCTGCGGACCTGGCGCCTCCGCTACCCGGACGTGCAGGTACGGCTCGTGGAGTTCCGGCACACTAACGACTTGATCGCCGCCATGGAAGCGGGGCAGGCCGACGTCGCTGTCGGCCCGACCCCGCCTGCCTGGGACGGGCCGGTCCGCGAGATCGGAGCCGAGGAGTTCGTCCTGGCCGCCGCGCCTGGAGCGCAGCTGCCCGGGACCCGGGGGACCATCAGGCTTGCTGACCTGGCCGGCCGCGACTGGGTCCACTTCACGCCCCCCAGCGGCCTGGCCGACGTCCTCGACGCCGCCTGTGCCGGCGCGGGCTTCGTGCCGCGCGCTGCAGTGCGCACCGAGCAGGCCCCGTCGGCGCTGAACCTCGCCTATGAGGGGCTGGGCGTGACCCTCCTGCCTGGCAACGTGGTCCCGGCCGCCTTCGACGGCGTGCTGCGGCAGCCTGACCCGCCGGTGCGGCGCATGCTGTCGGCCTACACGCGGGTCCGGCCGGATCCGATCACCGCGGCGTTCGTCGAGGCGATCTGCCACCACACGCTGGCCACCCCCGCGCACCTCCTCAGGCTGCTGGAACCCCAGCCAGGCCGCTGACGCACCAGCCGGGAACCCCCCTGCACGAGGAGCGGGAATCGCATCATCCGTCCGGCGGTCATGACCGCCGGAGCGTCACGTCAGGAGTTCGCGGACGCGCGGGATGACCTGCGTGCCGTACAGCTCGATAGTGGTCATGAGAGCCTCATGGGAGAGACCTCCCATGCCGTATTTCAGGTCGAAGCGGTTCGCGCCGAGAGCGGTGAGATTCGCCGCGATTTTCTGGGCGACGGTTTCCGGTGATCCGACGTAGAGCGCTCCCTGCGGCCCGATCTCACGCAAGAAGGACTGCTTGGTCGGGATCGCGAACCCCCGGATTGTGCTGTACCGGCCGATGACCTCCAGGTAGCGGGGCCAGAATTCCTCGCGGGCCTTTTCGTCAGTGACGGCGACATGGCCCGGCGAGTGCACGCCGACTGGAAGGGGGGCGCGCCCGAAGCGTTCCAGGGCCTGCCGGAAGAGCTGGGAGAAGGGTGCGAAACGCGCCGGGGAACCACCGATGATCGCCAGCATCAGCGAGAATCCGTAGCGGGCGGCGCGGATGACCGACTGCGGGCTCCCGCCGACGCCGACCCACGCCGGGAAGGGCCCGGATTCGGTGTGCGGCACGACATCCTGCTCGTGCAGGGACGCCCGGGTCTTGCCCTGCCAGGTGACCGGTCCTCCCTTGAGCAGTTCGGCGAACAGGCTCGTTTTCTCTTCGAACAGGTCCTCGTAGTCGGCAAGGTCGTAACCAAAGAGCGGGAACGAGTCGATGCTGGACCCCCGGCCCAGGATGACTTCCGCCCGCCCACCAGAGACGGCGTTGAGTGTCGAGTAGCGCTGGAACACCCGGACGGGATCGTCGGAGCTCAGCACCGTGACCGCCGACCCGAGGCGGATGCGATCCGTGCGCGCGGCGATCGTGGCGAGCACCACGTCGGCGGCCGGCATCGGGAAGTCATCGGTGTGGTGTTCGCCGATGCCGAAGAAGTCGGCGCCGACCTGGTCGGCCAGGACGCCCTGCTCGACGACGTTGCGGATCGTCTGCGCATGCGACAGCGGGCGGTCGTTGGTGTCGTGAGTGACATCGCCGAACGTGTCCAGGCCGAGGATCAGCGGGAACGGCACCGCTTCGGCTGCGGAGGCGGTCACGGCGTCTGAAGGTGCTGTCGTCACAGCGGGCCTTCTCTCTGGTAGGAGTTCTGCAGGGCAAACGGCGGCTGCCCTATGCGGCTTGGGCGTGCACGGCTAGCTCGAAGTCGGCCCTGCGCAGCGGGACACCAAAGACGGGACCGCCGGGTTCGAGGAGGCGGCCGGCGCTCAGGCTGCCGAACCGGACGGCGTCGTAACCAACGCGGTCGACAAGTTCCGCCGCGACGTCAACCGCGCGCGGGTCGTCACCGGCCACCCCGAGCGCCCGGCGGTCGGGCGAGCCCGCAGCGCGGCGTTGATCATCCAGCTCGTGATAGCCGAGGTGGTTGAGGGTCTTGACCACCGCCGACCGGGCCAGCCGGCGCTGCACGATCTCGCTGCTGCCGTACCGGCGATCTTCGAACATCTCCTGGACCCCGTCGGTGGGAGGCCAGTAGTTCATGACGTCGACGACGATCTTGCCGGCCACCAGGGTCGGGTCCAGGGCCGCGAACTTGTGCAGCGGGATCGCCAGCACCACCAGGTCCGCTTCCCGGGCAGCATCGGCTGCCCACCGGGGGCCGGCGCCCGGCGCCAGTACCTGCGCTATCAGCTCGATCTCCGCCGGGTCGCCCGACGCCGCGATCGAGACCTGGTAGCCGGCCTCAATCGCGACCCGGGCGATGACGGGGCCAACGTGCCCCGCACCGAGTACAGCGATCCGCGGCGGCGCCGGGAAGCGATCAGGTGCGCTGGTCATGGTCACGTGCTGGTTCTCCTCGACGGGGAACGCCGGCGGCAACGCCTGCGAGCATCACTTGAACATTCAAGTCGTCCGACCACCCAAACGTATGTCCGGATGACTTGAATCGTCAAGTGAAGGTGATAGCGTCGGCGGGTGCCCGGTAAGCGAGTGAATACGGCGCCGGCGGATCAGCCCCGCTGGCTGGACGACGAGCAGCAGGAGTCCTGGCGCGCCTTCAGCGGCATGATGCACACGCTGCGCTGGGCGCTGGAATGCCAGCTGCAGCAGGATGCCGGGCTGAGCTTCATCGAGTACCACGCCCTGGCCAGGCTGTCGGAGAATCCCGGCCACGTGATGCGCATGAGCGAGCTCGCCGAGGTCACCAACGCCTCGCTGTCCCGGCTCTCGCACTTGATCAAGCGCCTGGAGGCGCGCGGCCTCGTCCGCCGCGAACCTGATCCCACCGACGGCCGGTACACCAATGCGATCCTCACGGAGGCGGGCCTGCGCCTGCTGACCGCCAGCGCTCCCGCCCACGTGGCGAAGGTCCGCGAGCTCGTGATAGACGCCCTCAGCCCGGCCCGGCTCCGCCAGCTACGCACGGCGTCCGAGCTGATACTGCAGCGGATCGAGCCCTAGAACCGTCACGTCGGCCGACCGGGACGTGACCCGGACTAGCCACTGGAACTGGGCGCTGGCCCGCCCGATGTACCACCCCAGGAGGATGGAGAAGCCCGATGACCGACCAGCCAGGCTCACCCGCAGGACCCAGTTTCGAGCGTGATGTCCGGCCGATGTTCCGGGAGAAAGACCGCAACTCAATGCTGAAAGCCTTCGATCTGTGGTCACGCGAGGACGTGCAGGCGCACCAGGACGCCATCCTCGGGAAGCTCCGTGCCGGGACCATGCCCTGCGACGGCGCCTGGCCGCCGGAGCGCGTAGCTATCTTCCAGCGCTGGGTCGCCGCAGGCTCGCTGCCCTGAGCAAAATAACGAACCGTCCGCCGCTGACGGCCGAGGCGGGCCAGGGATTCCGTCAGCGGGGCCGGTGGTCGACGATGCGGCGCATTTTGCCCACGGATCTCTCGATGGACTCCGGTTCCAGGACGCTGGCGGTGACGGTGACGCCGATGGTGTTCTTAATCAGCGTCGTCAGCTGGGAGCCGGCGTCCGCCGTGTCGCTGCCGGTGGTGCCGGGGCGGCGCTCGACATGCACGGCAAGCTGGTCCATCCGGCCGTCCCGGGTCAGGTGCAGCTGGAAGTGCGGCGACAGCACCGGGATGCGCATGATGAGCTCCTCGACCTGGGTCGGGAACAGGTTGACCCCCCGCAGGATGATCATGTCGTCGGTGCGGCCGGTGACCTTCCGCATGCGCCGCATGGGGCGTACGGTGCCGGGCAGCAGGCGGGTGAGATCACGGGTGCGGTAGCGGACGACCGGCATGGCCTGCTTGGTCAGCGAGGTGAAGACGAGCTCGCCTTCCTCGCCGTCCGGCAGCGCCTCCCCGGTGAGCGGGTCGATCACCTCAGGGTAGAAGTGATCCTCCCAGATGTGCAGCCCGTCCTTGGCCTCGACGCACTCCTGCGCGACGCCCGGGCCTATTACCTCGGACAGGCCGTAGATATCGGTGGCGTCGATGCCGAGCCGGGTCTCCATCTCGCGGCGCATCTCGTTCGTCCAGGGCTCCGCGCCGAAGATGCCGAACCGCAGCGACGACGCCGCCGGGTCGTCCCCCTGGCGTTCCATCTCGTCAACGATCGCGAGCATGTAGGACGGCGTGACCATGATGATGTCGGGGCGGAAGTCGCGGATCAGGGTGACCTGCCGCTCGGTCATCCCGCCGGAGACGGGGACCACGGTGCAGCCGAGCTTCTCCGCGCCGTAGTGCGCCCCGAGCCCGCCGGTGAACAGGCCGTAGCCGTAGGCATTGTGCAGGATGTGCCCAGGGCGGCCGCCCGCGGCCCGGATCGAGCGGGCCATCACGCTGGCCCACACGTCCAGATCGTCGCGGGTGTAGCCGACCACCGTGGCGCGGCCCGTGGTGCCGGACGAGGCGTGGATCCGCACCACCTGCTCACGCGGCACCGCGAACATGCCGAACGGGTAGTTCTCGCGCAGGTCCGCCTTGGTGGTGAGCGGGTACTTCGCCAGGCCGGCCAGGTCCTTGCAGTCATCCGGATGCACGCCGGCCGCGTCGAAGGCCGCGCGGTAATGGGGCACGCTGGTGTAGGCGTGGCGGAGCGACCACCGGAGCCGCTCCAGTTGCAGGGCCTGCAACTCATCAACGGACGCCCGCTCGACGGGGTCGAGGTCCTCCGGCCGCGGCGCGAGATCCTGCATCGGAAACTCCTGGGCTAGGCGTCGTAGTCGACGGTGATCTGGTCGGATGTGGGAAGCGCCTGGCAGGTGAGCACGTAGCCCGCGTCGACCTCGTCCTGCTCCAGCGCGTAGTTGCGGCGCATAGTGACCTGGCCATCGACGACGAGCGCCCGGCAGGTGCCGCAGACGCCGCCCTTGCAGGCGAACGGCAGGTCGGGACGGATCCGCTGGGCCGCGTCGAGGATGGGCGTGCCCGGCGGCACGGTCGCGGTGCTGCTGCGGCCGTCCAGCAGGACGGTCACCTCGGCGCCCGGACCCGCGGGTACCTCCTCGTGACGGACCTGGGCGGGGGGATCGTCCTCGACATAGAACAGCTCGCGGTGGATGCGGTCACGGGGGACGCCGAGTCCGGTGAGGACCTCGATCGCGCCGGTGACCATGCCCAGAGGACCACAGAGCCACCAGTGGTTCACGGCCGGGACAGCGACGGTGACCGGCAGCAGCGAGCGGAGCTTGCCGGAGTCCAGCCGGCCATGGAACAGCTCGACTTCCTGCGGCTCGCGGCTCAGCACGTGGACCAGGCACACCCGCGCCGGGTAGGCGTCCTTGAGGTCGGCGATCTCCTCGGTGAACATCACCGAGTCGCTGCGCCGGTTCCCGCAGATCAGCGTGACCGCCGAGCCGGCGTGCGCGGCGAGCACGGACCCGGCGATGGACAGCACGGGCGTGATGCCGCTGCCCGCGGCGATCAGGACGTGGCGCCCGGGGCCGGACAGATCCGGGGTGAACGTCCCGGACGGCGCCTGGACGTCGATGACGTCGCCGGGCCGGACCTCGTGGACCAGCCAGCTCGACACCGCGCCCCCGGCCACTTCCCGCACGCCGATCCGGGGCGCGTGTCCCCGGGGGGCGCAGATGGAGTAGGAGCGCCTTTCGTCGCCGCGGCGGACGGTGAGGGACTGGCCGGGAGCAAACCTGAACCGGTCCGCCACGCCGGGCGGCACGCCGAAGGTCAGCGCGGCGGAATCATCGGTGAGCGGGTCCACGCGGACCACGGTGAGCGGATGAAAGTCGGTCCGCGACGCGGTCCCCGGGCCGGCCATCAGAATTCCTTCACGTATTCAAACGGTTCGTGGCAGGTGCGGCAGCGCAGCAGGGCCTTGCACGCGGTCGCGCCGAACGCCGCGGTCTGCACCGTATCCAGTGAGCCGCACCGGGGGCACGCCACCCGGTCACGGGGCGCGGTCGTGAGGTTCAGCGGGACGGGGCCTCGGGCCGGCGTCCTGGCCGGGGCCGCCCCGGGTGGTGCGATGCCAGCCGCGTGCAGCTTCCGGCGGCCCTCTGCGGTGATCCAGTCGCTGGTCCAGGCGGGCGCGATCTGGGTGCGGACGGCGGCGCCGGCGAACCCGGCCTGGCTGAGGCGGAACTGCAGATCGCGCGCGATCTCGCGCAGGGCCGGGCAGCCCGAGTACGTCGGCGTGATCGTCACGACGATATGACCGTTCTCGCTCGTGACGTCCCGCAGGATACCGAGGTCGGCCAGGGTGAGCATGGGCAGTTCCGGGTCGGCGACGGCTTCCGCGATCTGCCGCGCCGCCGGTACGTCAGCCGTCATCGCGGTCACCACGTCGCGTCCGGGTCGGCGCGGGCCACGCTCTGCAGTTCGGCGAGCACGTACCCGAAGGCCTCGGTGTGCACCCCGTCGCGCCCGGATTTGCCGGCGACCTGCGCCATGGGCGCAGTACCCGGGCGGTCCAGGGTGGCCGCGGCCAGCACGGCGGCGAGCACGCTGTCGAACTCGGCCCGGAGCCCGGCCGGGTCGGCCGCGACCCCGGGCAGGTCGCCGGCGACGGCGTCGGTGCGGAACAGCTCGTCCACGAGTGGCCAGAGGGTAACCAGCGCGGCCTGCATTCTGGTGCGGGACAGCTCGGTGCCGTCGCCCAGCCGGACCACCCACTGCGCGGCGTAGTCCCGGTGGTAGGCGAGTTCCTTGGCGCCCTTCGCCGCGATGGCGGCGAGCACCGGGTCCGCGGAGTCCTGGAGCCGGGTGAACAGGGCCAGCCGCCAGGTGGAGAAGATCAGCAGCCGGCCGGCCAGCTGGGCGAAGTCGGCGTCGGCGTGCTCGGCCAGGCGCACGTTGCGGAATTCGTGTTCCGGCCGGAAGAAGGCGAGCTGGTCCTCCCCGCGGCCGGCGCCCTCGGCCCGGCCCCCGCGGGCCAGCAGCATGCGCGCCTGGCCCAGCAGGTCCAGGGCGATGTTGGCGATCGCCGTCTCTTCCTCGAGTTCCGGCAGCCGGGTCATCCACTGCTGCAGCCGGTGGGAGTAGATCAGCGCGTCGTCGCCGAGCATCAGGCAGTACGCAGCCAGCGCGGCCGCGCTGACCCCGTCCGGCACGGACGTGCCGATGCCTTCCAGCGGGTCGGTGAAGCCGGTGCCGAAGGCCCAGCGATGGTCCCCGGTCTCGTCGGCGAGAGCCCGGTAAGCGGTGAATTCGTCGTCGGTCATCAGTCTCGGTCCGCCCTACATGTGCGGGACGTCGTCGGGTATCTCGTAGAACGTGGGGTGCCGGTAAACCTTGTCGCCGGACGGGGCGAAGAACGGGTCCTTCTCGTCCGGGCTGGAGGCCGTGATGTCGGCGGCCGCGACGACCCAGATGCTGACGCCCTCGTTGCGGCGCGTATAGAGGTCCCGCGCGTGGTGCAGCGCCATCTGCGGGTCGGCCGCGTGCAGCGAGCCGACGTGCACGTGGTTGAGGCCCCGCTTGCCGCGCAGGAATACCTCGTACAGCGGCCATTCCGAGCGCACCGGTGCGTCGTCCATCAGGCGGTGTCCTGCTCTCTGGTGTCCTGCTCTCTGGCGGCCCGGTCCCTGGCGGCCTGCTTGGCCGCGCGGGCGGCCGCGGCCTCGCGCACCCACGCTCCGTCGTCGTGCGCGGCCTTGCGCTGTGCCACTCTCTGCGCGTTGCACGGGCCGTTGCCCTTGAGCACCGCCGTGAACTCGGCCCAGTCCACGGCCCCGAAGTCGTAGTGGCCGCGTTCGCTGTTCCAGGTCAGGTCGGGGTCGGGCAGGGTGACGCCGAGCTTCCCGGCCTGCGGCACGGTCATGTCCACGAAGCGCTGCCGCAGTTCGTCGTTGGTGTGCCGCTTGATGCCCCAGGCCATCGACTGGGCCGTGTTCGGTGACTGGTCGTCGGGCGGCCCGAACATCATCAGCGACGGCCACCAGAACCGGTTAGTCGCGTCCTGCACCATCGCGCGCTGCGCCTCTGAGCCGCGCATCATCGTCATCAGCAGCTCATATCCCTGCCGCTGGTGGAATGACTCCTCCTTGCAGATGCGCACCATCGCGCGGGCGTAGGGCCCGTAGGAGGACCGGCAGAGCGGGACCTGGTTGCAGATGGCGGCGCCGTCGACCAGCCACCCGATCACCCCGACGTCCGCATAGGTCAGCGTCGGATAGTTGAAGATAGAAGAGTACTTCTGCCGCCCGCTCACCAGCTTGGCGGTGAGGTCGGCGCGGTCGGCGCCGAGAGTCTCGGCGGCCGAGTACAGGTACATGCCGTGGCCGGCCTCGTCCTGAACCTTGGCGATCAGCACCGCCTTGCGGCGGAGCGACGGGGCGCGCGTGATCCAGTTGCCCTCGGGCTGCATGCCGATGATCTCCGAATGCGCGTGCTGGGCGATCTGGCGGATCATCGTCGCCCGGTAGTGATCGGGCATCCAGTCCCGGGGCTCGATACGGCGGTCGCGCGCGATCGTCTCGTCAAAGTGGGCCTCGAGTTCGCCCGCCCGGCCGTCAGCGAGCGCGGTCACCGGCCCCACTCCTTCGCCACCATGGTGAGCACGTCGTAGGTCACGGCCACCGAGCCGTCCTGCTTGGTGACCTCGGCATCCCAGCGCACCTCACCGTAGTCGCCGTCGCGCGGGCTGATCTGCTTGCAGGTCAGCGTCACGGTCAGCTCGTCGCCGGGGTAGACCGGGGTGAGGAAGCGGAGGTTGTCCAGGCCGTAATTCGCCAGCACCGGACCCGGGTCAGGGTGGACGAACAGTCCGGCGGCGAACGACAGCACCAGGTAGCCGTGCGCGACGCGGCCGTCGAAGAACGGGTTGGCCGCTGCGGCCTGCTCGTCCATGTGCGCGTAGAACGTGTCCCCGGTGAACTCGGCGAAATGCTCGACGTCCTCCAGGGTCACGGCCCGCGGCCCGCCGGTCACCGTGTCGCCGATCCGCAGTTCGGCCAGCGACCTGGTGAACGGGTGGGCGCCCTCAGCGTTGCGCGGAGCGCCCTTGACCCAGCGCCCGGTCACGGCGCCGAGCATGCGCGGGCTGGCCTGGACGGCGGTGCGCTGCATGTGGTGCAGCACGCCGCGGACGCCGCCCATCTCCTCGCCACCGCCGGCCCGGCCCGGGCCGCCGTGGACGAGCATGGGCAGCGGTGAGCCGTGACCGGTCGATTCCTTCGCGTCGTCCTGGTCGAGGACGAGCACCCGGCCGTGCCACGGCGCGAGGCCGAGGACGACGTCGCGCGCGAAGCTGGCGTCGCCGGTCACCACGGACCCGGCGAGGCTGCCCCGGCCGCGGGCGGCCAGGTCGATCACCTCATCGGTGCTGGTGTAGCCCATGACGGTGCTCACCGGCCCGAAGGCCTCGACCTCGTGCGGCTCGGCGCGGGTGGCGTCGTCGCAGCGGACCAGCAGCGGCGAGATGAACGCCCCCTGGTGCGCGTCAGCGCCCGTGACCTGGACATGCTCCGGGTCACCGAAGACCAGCTGCCCCGCCGACTCGAGGGACTTCAATGACCGGCGGACCTCTTCGCGCTGGTCCAGGCTGGCCAGCGCGCCCATCCGCACCGTTTCATCGGCAGGATTTCCGATAACGATCTTTTCCAGCCGGGCCCGCACCGCACCGATGACCGCGTCCAGCTGCGGGGCGGGGACGAAGGCCCGGCGGATTGCCGTGCATTTCTGCCCGGCCTTCACCGTCATCTCGGTGACGAGCTGCCTGACGTACAGCTCGAACTCGGGGGTGCCGGGCGTGGCGTCCGGGCCGAGGATCGAGCAGTTGAGCGAGTCGGCTTCGGCGTTGAAACGCACCGACCGGGCGGCGACGTTCGGATGGGCTCTGAGCCGCTGCGCGGTCGAGGCGGACCCGGTGAAGCTCAGCAGGTCCTGCTCGCCGAGGTGATCCAGCAGGTCACCCGCGCTGCCGCAGACCAGCTGCAGGACGCCGTCGGGCAGGATCCCGGACCCGATGATCAGCTCGGCCAGCCGTGCGGTCAGGTAGGCGGTCTGCGACGCGGGCTTGATCAGGGTCGGGACACCGGCGATGAGCGCCGGGGCCAGCTTCTCCAGTGGCCCCCACACCGGGAAGTTGAAGGCATTGATCTGCACGGCCACGCCGTGGCGGGGAGTGAGGATGTGCTGGCCGGCGAACTGGCCGCCCCGGCCGAGCGGCTCGACCGCCCCTTCGGGGCAGACGGTGTCGTTGGGCAGTTCCCGCTTGGCCTTGCTGGCGTAGCTGAGCAGCACGCCGATGCCGCCGTCGATGTCGAACTTCGAGTCGCCGAGCGTCGCGCCGGTGCGGGCGGACAGCGCGTACAGCTCCTCGCGGTGCTCGCGCAGCATGACCCCGGCCGCCTTGGCCAGGGCCGCCCGGTCGTGGAAGGTCAGCGCGCGCAGGGCCGGCCCGCCCACGCGGCGGCCGTAATCCAGCGCGGCGCCCATGTCGATACCTGCCGAGGAAATCCGCGTGACTTCGCCGCCGGTCACCGCGTCGAGTACTGGCCGCCCGTCCGCTGGTGCGGTCCACTGTCCGCTCACATAGCTGTGCAGCACCGGCATGCGGGTCCCTTCCTCGGGGAATTACCGACCGAACATTCAGTATGTTATTCTATCGGCACTGGCTCTGGCCACCCCCGGCGGCGGGCATGTTGCCTTCCTTACCGGACGTCCCGCCGATCATCCAGGAGGCGATCGCGTGCCGCAGGTGCCCAGCGTCCAGGCGATGATGGCGAGGGATGAGGCCTCGCGCGGCCTGGGCATCGAGCTCGTTGACCACGCCGAAGGCCGGGCCGTTACCCGGATGACTGTCCGTCCCGACATGCTGAACGGGCACGCAGTGGCCCACGGTGGCCTGATCTTCACCCTGGCGGACACGGCCTTCGCCTGCGCGTGCAACAGCTACGGGCCGGTGACGGTCGCCGCGGCCGCCGAGATCGTCTTTGTCGCCCCCGCGCACGCGGGCGACGTTCTCACCAGCGAGGCCATCGTGCGAACCCGCTTCGGCCGGGCGGGGCTGTACGACGTCACCGTCCGCCGCGACCACGAGGTGATCGCCGAATTCCGCGGGCGCAGCCACCAGCTGGCCCGCCCGGTTGCGGGATCCGCTGAGTAGGCGGCCGGGCGCGGCCCGGATACTGGCCTCGTGATCTCCCCCTCGGTACCGCGTGCGGACCGCCCGGCGGAGGCGCCGCGGCGCGGCCGCCCCGGTCATGACCTGGAGTCCGTGCTCGCGGTGGCCGTCGGGATTTTCAACGAACGCGGCTACGACGGCACGAGCATGCGAGACCTCTCGGCCCGGCTGGGTATCGCGAAGTCGGCGATCTATCACCATGTGACCGGCAAGGAGGAGCTGCTCAGCCTGGCCCTGGACCGGGCGCTGGCCGGCCTGTCGGCCGTGGCGGACCGGGCACGCGCGCTCGACGCCCCGGCAGTCGAGCGCCTGGAATACCTGGTCCGGGGCAGCGTCGAAGTGCTGGAAGCCGAGCTGCCCTACGTCACCCTGCTTCTGCGGGTGCGCGGTAATACCCGGGTCGAGCGGGCCGCACTGAACAGGCGGCGCGCCTTCGACCGGTTCGTGGCCGACCTGGTCCGGGAGGCCCAGCGCGATGGCGACATCGACCCGGACCGTGACGCGCTCATCACGGCACGCCTGCTGTTCGGGCTGGTCAACTCGATCGTCGAGTGGTACCGGCCGACGCGGCGCGCGGCCACGCGGCCGCTCGCGGACGCGGTCTGTGCCATGGCCTTCGACGGCCTGCGCGTCCGGCCAGGCTAGTCACTGTCGCCTGGGACACCGTGAGCTGGCAGGCGGGGCCCTGGGTGGCCACGGGAGCCCGCCGCGATAATGAGGGCGTGGAAAAGCCGCCATCGGCTCTGGCGCAGTACTTCGACACCTGGTACGCCGGCATGGCCGAGACGCCCGTGAAAGATGAGATTCAGCAGCGCCACCTGGGCCTGCCACCCGGCCTGCTGTCGACCAGCCTGCTCAGCTGGGACGGGATGGCCGAGGTCACCGAGACGCTGCAGTTGTCTCCCGGCGCCACCCTGCTGGACCTCGCGTGCGGACGCGGGGGCTACGGCCTTGAGATCGCCGCCCGCACGGATGCCCGGCTGGTCGGGGTCGATTTCTCCGCCGAGGCAATACACCAGGCCCGGCAGCAGGCGCGGCATCTCGGCCGCACAGCGGCATTCCACGTCGCCGACCTCGCCGCGCCCGGGCTGGGCACCGGCTCGGCCGGCGCGGTGCTCTGTGTGGATGCGATCCAGTTCGCCCCGCGGCCAGACGCCGCCTACCGCGAACTGCGCCGGGTGCTTGCGCCCGGCGGACAGGCCGTCCTGACCTGCTGGGAACCCCTGGACCCAGGCGACGAACGGGTGCCTGACCGCCTGCGCCGCGTCAGTCTCCGTACCGGGCTGGCCGCGGCAGGCTTTACCGACGTCAAGGTCCGGGAAAGAGCCAGCTGGCGGGCCGCCGAGCGATCCATGTGGGAAGAAGCCGCCGCCCTGGACCCGGGCGATGACCCTGCGCTGCAGTCCTTCCGCAACGAAGGCGTGCGCTCGCTGGGCACCTTCACCCTGGTCCGCCGGGTCATGGCCACGGCGACCGCCTGACCAGGCACGCAACCCGGCATCCGGCCACTGGCGCGGTCAGGGCTAGCTGGTCAGTGCCTGGTACACAAGCTGGCGCAACTGCGGGCGGATCGGGTAAGCGCTGGATGGAAGAAGCTGGGTGAAGAACGAGACGGTCAGCTCTTCCGCCGGGTCGATCCAGAACGAGGTGCTGGCCGCGCCGCCCCACGACAGCTCGCCCGCGGAACACAGCATTTTGCCGGGCCCGGGGTCGAGGACGACGGCCAGGCCAAGCCCGAAGCCGACCCCGCGGAACGGGGATTCGGCGTACAGCGGCCTGCCGAACGTCTCCAGGTCGGCGCCGCCAGGAAGGTGGTTGCGGGTCATGTAACCGACCGTGCGCGGGCTCAGCAGCCGGGTGCCGTCCAGTTCCCCGGCCGGGCTGTCCGCGCGGTGCAGCAGCATCTGGGTGAACCGGTGATAGTCCGCAGCGGTCGAGACCAGGCCGCCGCCTCCGCCGAGCATGACCGGCGCGCGGCGGGCGGCGTCGCCCAGGGCGTCGAGCCTGACTGCGGTTCCGCCGCTCCCCGGTGTGTACAGGGCGGCCAGCCTGGGCAGCTGGGCCTCCCCGGCGTAAAAGCCGGTGTCGGTCATGCCGAGCGGGCGCAGGATCCTCGCCGTCAGGAACTCATCGAGGCCCTGCCCGGAGACCACCTCGATCACCCGGCCGAGCACGTCGGTCGCAACCGAGTAGTTCCACTCCGTGCCTGGCTGGAAGAGCAGCGGGATGCCCGCCCAGACGTCGCAGGCCTGCGCCAGGTCCGTGCCCGGGGGCGCGGACCATTCGAACCCGCCGGCCCGGTACATGGCGTCCACCGGGTGGACCCGGTGGAACCCGTAGGTAAGGCCGGCGGTATGGGTGAGCAGGTGCCAGATCCGCACCGGCTCGGTGGCGGGGACGGTGACCGGCCGCTGGTCCGAGCCGCCGGCGTACACCCTGACGCCGGCGAAAGAAGGGATGAACGAGCTGACCGGATCGGTGAGCTCGAATCCGCCCTCTTCGTACAGCATCATCGCCGCCACCGAGGTGATCGGCTTGGTCATCGAGTAGATCCGCCACACCGTGTCCGTCCCGGCCGGCAGCCCGGCCTCGACGTCGCGGGACCCGTAGCCCGATACGTACGCCAGGCGGCCGTACCTGCTCACCGTGATCAGCCAGCCGGGCAGCCTGCCGTCGTCGACATAGCGGGCGAAGTGCCGGCCGATCCGCCGCAGCCGGTCCGGATCCAGGCCTACCTCGTCCGGCTCGGCATCGGTCTTGAGCTCGCTCATCGATCACCTTTCCTGAGCATCCGGCCCACGGTGAAAGATTGCCGTATCGCACGCTTTGCCCGCCAGGCCAGGAAAACAGATTCCTGCGCGGCCAGGAACTCCGCTACGTCCCCGCATTCACCGCGTGCGGCCCGAGACGGCAGGACGTGACGAGGACAGATATCTGATAATCAGATAGCATGGACGCATGCGAACGATGACCGCGACCGAGGCGTCCCGCAATTTCTCTAACCTGCTTGATGCGATTGAGCGGGGGGAGACCGTCAGGATCACGCGAGGGAATCACGTGGTCGCTGAAATGAAGCCTCCCCGGCGCCGTACCGGGGCGGACCTGCGTTCCGCGCTGGACCGCATTCCGCCGCCTGATGATCGTTTCGCCGACGACATTGCTGCGGCGCTGGCCCACGTGTCCAGTGAGGGGAACGATCCGTGGGCAGGCGCCTGATCCTGGACACCAACGTCCTGATTGCCTACGAGCGCGGCACCATTGACCGGGCTGCCCTGGATGCGGACGAACTCGCTATCGCGGCTGTGTCCGTCGCGGAGTACCGGGTCGGCATCGAACTGGCGGACAGTCCCGAGCGTGCGGCTGATCGCGCGCGGGCGCTGGTCGCTATCACCTCGGCGGTTGACGTGCTCGACTACACCGAGGGGACCGCCGCCTGCCATGCGCGTCTTATCGCGCACGCCCGCCGGCCAGGCAAGCCCCGCGGCGCGCATGATCTGATCATCGCCGCGCATGCGCTGCAGGCCGACCGCATCATCCTCACGTTCGACGCGAACGCGCGGTTCGGTGACCTGCCCGGCGTAAGTGCAACCGCGCTATAAGCCAGGCCCTCCTGGCCGCGGCCAGTTAGCTTTGCGCAGGTCCCGCGGCCGCGGCCTTCTCGGGCTCTAGCGGACGGTCTGTGGCCGCGAGCGTCCTGGCGATCCGCCCGACGAGATGACGCAATTCGGGGTTCTGGTCGGGGTGCCATCCTGCCGCCAGGCGCTCGATTCCTGCCTCGCGCGCGTCATTGAGCCGGCTGACGGCCTGCTCGCCAGCGGGGGTGAGCGCCAGGACGGCTGCGTCCTCAGCGCCGTCCGGGCCTGCGGGGCTGGTCCCGTCCGAGACGGTGACGTATCTGGCCGCGGTGAGCTCGGTCATGCGATTCCCGAGATCGGCGCTGGTGGTGCCGAGCACGCGGGCGAGCTTGGCCTTGGTGATCGGGCCGCAGTCGCCGATACGGTAAAGCAGCCAGGCGCCGCGGGGACTCACCTCCACGTGGGCTGCCGTGGCGAGGCCCTGGTACACCCGCGCCCTGTTCTCACGGCTGAGGAGCGTGACCAGCGCGCGCTCCATCTCCTGCGAGGACGTGCGCGTAGCGGGCACAGCCGTGGGGGCGGTGCTGTCAGCTGGGTCCACCGCTCGCGTGGTGTCCCTCAGCGGCACCTCCTTGAGGAGGAAGGTCAGGCAGAAGGCCAGCGCCCCGACCGGCGTGGCGAACAAGAACACTGAGTGCAGCGCCTCGGCGTACCCGGTGATGTAGGCGGCCCGGATCGCCGCAGGCAGGTGGTGGAGCACGGCCGGGCTGGCGCCCGAGGATGCGCTGAACCCGTGGGGGAGTGGCACCCCATGCAGGGCCCGTCGCAGGTCACCGACCAGCTGGTTGGAGAAGACGGCGCCGAAGACGGCGGTGCCGAACGATCCGCCGATGGAGCGGAAGAAGGTGGCGCCCGAGGTGGCGGCGCCGAGATCCTTGTAGTCGACGGCGTTTTGCACCGCGATGACCAGCACCTGTATCGACGCGCCGAGGCCCACACCGAGGACGAAGAGGTACAGCGATACGAGCCAGAAGCTCGTGGTGGTGCCCATCCGCGACAGCAGGTAGAGGCCGATGGTCATCACCGCCGTGCCCAGCACCGGGAAGATCTTGTACCGGCCCCATCTGCTGATGAGCTGGCCGCTGCCGATGGACGTAATCAGCAGCCCGAGCATCATCGGCAACAGCCTCAGCCCGGACTGCGTCGGCGAGATACCCCTGACGACCTGCATGTACTGCGGCAGGAAGGCGAGCGCGCCGAACATGGCGAACCCGACGGCGAAGCCGATCACGCTGGTCGAGGTGAAGACCCGGTTGCCGAACAGGTGCAGCGGCAGAACGGGCTCGGCGGCCCGGCGTTCCACGAAGACGAAGCCAGCGGTGAAGACGACCGCGAGCACCCCCAGGAAGATGATGGGGAAGGAGCCCCAGGGGTAGGTCACGCCGCCCAGCGAGGTGAGCAGCACCAGGCAGGTCGCTGCCGCGCCGATGAGCACGGTGCCCGCGTAGTCGATGACGTGGCGCGACTTGGTCAGCCGGCTGGGCAGCACCGCGGCGGTCACCACCAGGGCGACGATGCCGATCGGCAGGTTGATGTAGAACACCCACCGCCAGGACAGGTTGTCTACGAAGAAGCCGCCGATCAGCGGGCCGAGGACGCTGGCGACGCCGAAGGTGGCACCGAAGATCCCCTGGTAGCGACCACGCTGCCGGGGTGAGACGACGTCGCCGACGATGGTTTGCGCGCCCACGATCAGGCCCCCACCGCCGAGTCCCTGGACGGCCCGGAAGACGATCAGCTCGATCATCGAGTGCGCAAACCCGGACAGTGCGGAGCCGATCAGGAAGATGACGATCGCGGCCTGGAAGAACGTCTTCCGGCCGTACATGTCGCCGAGTTTCCCCCACAGTGGCGTGGAGACCGTCGAGGCGAGCAGGTAAGCCGTGACGACCCAGGACAGATGTGAGAGGCCATGCAGGTCGCCCGCGATCGTCGGCAATGCCGTCGCCACGATCGTCTGATCGAGCGCGGCCAGCAGCATCCCCAGCAGGAGGGCCCCGATGATCAGCAGAACCCGCCGCTGGTCCAGGGCCTGCGGCTGCCCGTCCGGCGCCGTGTCCACGTCCAGGCTCGTCATGCCTTGCCCACCCGCCTCCCTGACACCCAATCCTGCCATTCTCAACCGCGCCCCTGATCTGGTGCCCGGCAGGGTCAGGCGGGTCTGGTGGCGGGCGCGGATCCCGTCGCGGTGAGGTGGCTGATCACGAGCTTGGCGCAGCCAGCAGGATCCTCCAGCCAGGGGCCATGCCCGCCCGGGACCTCATGAAGCGTGGCGCCGGGGATCTTGGCGATGGCGGGACGGGCTTGCGCGGGGCTGAGGAACGGATCGCCCGTGCCGAGGCAGAACATGGTGGGTGCGGTGACCTGGCGGAGCTCGCCGTCGGTCATGACGCTGTCGGCCCGGGGCCGGCGGAAGCCGTCGATCGCGTGCATGAGCGAGGCGACGGTCCTGGCGTTGCCCTTGCGGCGGGCGGCCAGGCGGAGCACGTCGAGCAGGTCGTCAGGAGCGGCTGCCGCGGCGGCGGGGCTGAGTCCCTGGCCGAGCAGCCGCCAGTACACCGGCCGTGGCGAAGGGGTGCGCAGCACCGCTTCGCCGAGCACCGGGACGGTGAGCAGCGACAGCGGCATCCGGACGGTCGCACCGGGAAGGGCGACCGCGGGTTCGCCGATGACCACCAGCGAGGTGATCCGTCCCGGCCGGGCGGCCGCGTGCCACAGCGCGAGCATGCCGCCCAGTGAGTGGCCCACGACGGGGGTGGTGGCCAGGCCGAGTGTGTCGAAGAGGTCGTCCATGAGGGTCAGGCTGTGCTCGCGGACGGCGCCGGGCCGGTAGGCGGCTGGCCCGGACAGGCCGTGGCCGGGCAGTTCGACGAGGAGGGCGCGGTAGCCGGCCAGATCGGCGAGCCAGGGTGCCCACACGGCTGCGGCGAGGCTCACCCCGTGCAACATCACCAGCGGCGGCCCTGCCCCGGTGCTGAGGACCCGCAGGCGCACCTTGGCCGAGTCCAGGTGGAG